>JADFYC010000440.1 GCA_015233295.1 Deltaproteobacteria bacterium
TTGCCTCCGTTAAACCAGCCGTCTGTTCGATCTCTAACTATAGGAAAACATTCGCGGGTGTTTGGCTGTGATTCTTGCCGGCCGGGTTGATCCCGACCCATGTCGAGCGGTGGCAGCTTAGCTTAAGTGATGCCGCCCATATTCTGGCCTGTAAACGTTGTGATGGCATTAGCATCCTGAGAATTGTAGTTTTTCCCGGCGCCGGCGCCGGCCTGGGCGGTATACCCGGTGACGTTTTGAGGACTCGGAAGGGCAAACAGGGCCACTTCGATGGTGTTTTTACCGCCGCATGAGTTGAGAGCATCGGCCCGCACATTGATTATTTTGTCGTTATCCGTGGTCGCAGTGCCGCCGTCGAGGTTGTTCCAGATGGTCACCAGGTACCAGGCTGTCGGGGCTGCCGCGGATGGGAAGGGGACGCCATATGTCTTCAGGTTCGCGCCGCTGGTCTTCGTGGCGTAGGGCGTAGTTTGACTGGCAGAGGTGTTTCCCAGCCAGGTCCCTCCGGTCGTAACGTCTAACCCGGTCGCTGGGGTAATCCCGCCCTGGCCGTTAAGAGCGGGGCCCCAGGAGACGGATTGTTGAGTCACGATAAAATTAGCCGCCACTTCTGTAATTTGACGTTGGAGGCCGGCAATGGCAAACTGCATGCCCGCCTCGGCCGCATAGAATGCATCTTGGGCGCATCTATCATTGCCGGCGACCCTGACCTCGATGTTTGTGGTGGTTAAGGAGGCAGCCCCGAGCAGGCTCAACACGGCCATGATCATCAGGGCGATGATGAGCGCCGCGCCCCGGTGGTGTTCTTGGTGAAGGAATAGTTTAATCTTTTGGCTCATACTGGGCCTCCTCCGACGGTTGCGGGTCAATGTTGTTCTTAAATGATATGGGATTGGTACTATTCCTTCAATCCGCCAAATTGGTCAATTCTAAATGGGCCTTGCAATATTGCTGGATTAAGGGTGCAGGGAAACCGGATCTGATTCTAAATAAATGACAATTCCGATTAAGCCCCAACGGGGCGCGCTAGGTTAGCCCAGGGCAACGCCCTAGGTAGGGGCTAAGACTATATAAATACCATATAATCGTCACATAAAACTACCGACGATTCAGCGGCCTACCCCTGGTTATCTATCCGGCCTGTGGATATCTTTTTGGTCTCGCATAGGATGAAATAAATGTCTAACCATCGCCCCAATAATGCATCGCTTCTGATTCTATATTGTTAATACATGGTGTTTTATATGGGTTTAACCAATTACCCAGGGCGCTGCCCTGGGCTAACATAGAGCGCCCCGTTGGGGCTTACAAGGAATTGTCTATTTTCATTGAATAGGGCCGTCCACCCTTGACCGGCGCTACCTTCCAAAATTTCTGAGCACCACTTCGATCGTCAAGCGGACCCGCCGGTAATTATCGTTGGGCGGCATGTAGGCCTGGGTGGTATCCTGGCCGGCGCCAAGGTCATCCCCTACTCCCCAAAACGTTTTGTCGGTGGCCGATATGGCGGACCAGGCCTGATAATTATTTTTAAACATATTGTCGCTCTTGCTGGCCCGGGCCCAGACTATGATCCGGACGATAGAGACATCCGAGAGGATGCTTTTGTCGGGGTTCACAGAGTTCCCAGCAATCAAATAGTTAGTCAGCTCAGCAACTGTGAACGTGCTGCGCCAGACAGCGTTGCGTTTGTCATAGTAAAGCACCTGAATATTCTCAATATTTTGGGCTACAATCTGGGGCGTGCCGCCCGTGACGCGTTTCATCAGGGCCGGGACAGTGGAACCGGTGATCGGCGCTGGATCAACATAGTAGTATACTATTTGGGCCTTGGACAGAGTCCCGGAGGAACACCAATCGGTCCCCGAGGCGGAACGGTAGGCAGTGGCGGTAGTCACGACAGAGGGCGTCAAAGTCAGATTATCGAAAGTCGTGATGCCCTGGCACGCCGTCGGCCAGGCGCTGGCAAGCCCTTTGTTGCTGCACACGGAGGTAGGTTGGGTGGGACTTCCAGGCACAATGCCGGCCACCGTACGGGTGTCGTAGAACCATTGACCGCTGTCACTGGGACTGGCCAGATTAATGGCAAAGGGGTTCGGAACATAGGCTTGAATTGTTATATCGCCGCTCAGCGGAGGCGTAGTACTACAGATGGCATAGTTGTTGCCGTTGTCTGTGTAAATGATGTCTACCGGGTCAATGGAAGACCTTCTAATGGCGATGGCGTCGGAGTTACTTATGGCTCCGGCCCCGGAGTTATAGACGTTTTCATTCACCGCACCGTCGGTTCTGAGGTCCACCCTTCCGTCGTTGGCCGGGCCGAAATAAAAGGCTCTAGGCGCGGCCACCCCGTATCCGGCCATCCGGACATCCTTGGCCAGCATATCCAAGGCAAACCTGGCGTTCTGATGGATCTCCACTTCCTGTTCCTGGGCCGCGAAATTTCGCGTCTGGGTTATATATACGGTGTAGATGCCCCCCGTCACGATACCGGATAGGGCCAACGCCACCATCAATTCTATTAAGGTGAATCCTCTTTGCTTCCCGTGCCGGGCTAATCTCATGATCAACCACCTATCATAAGGGGTGAGTCTGTTGGATCAAAGAAATTCCCAGGGCGCTGCCCTGGGCTAACCTAGTGCTCCCCGTTGGGGCTTAAGTGGAATTGACCATTTATTAGAATCACATCCGATTATCCTGTCCCTTTATTCAACAGTATTGAGGCATCCTCCCAGAGACCGTCATTGAGCCACCACGGTCGTGTAGACTAACGCACGAGTCGAAGGGGGGCCGGTCAGGGTCACCTTGATGGTTTTTGAGATAACCACGGCCGTGCCGGGATCCACGTTGTTCGTGATGGTCCAGGTCCGGGTGAAAGGGACGATGGTGGGCTGGGTCGGGTCATTTGCATTCGGATGGTTGCCCGCGGCCAATTGAAGATCACCAAAATTATTTCTACCCAATTCCCGGAGTTCCTCGAGTTTGTCCAAAGCGTATACGGAAGCCCTGGAAATGTTGTTGGCTTGTGAATTGGTTTTGAAAGAGGAGATCTGCATCTGAGCGATGCCTAACAGAGCCACGGAGAAAATGGTCATGGCGACCAGGACTTCAACCAGCGAAAAGCCGGCCCTGTTTTTGTGAATTGCCAATTTAATCATCTGGTCGGATATGTT
>JADFYC010000441.1 GCA_015233295.1 Deltaproteobacteria bacterium
GCTTTATGCCAGGCATGCCGTGGAACATATCTGGCTGATCGATCCGGTGGCCATGACCATGGATGCCTTCCGGCTCGAAGCGGGCAGATGGTTCCTGCTGGGGAGTTACGCCGACCAGGACAAGGTGCGGGTTGAGCCCTTTCAGGAGATTGAAATTGATCTTGGAGACTTGTGGCTCGAAAGCTTACAGCCGCCCGCCAACTAGGCGACATTAGGGCAAGGAGAATATGCCAATGGCCGAACTCGCAAGGAAGATAGCCACGTACGAGGATCTTTATAGTATCCCCGAAAACATGACCGGAGAAATCATTGACGGTGAACTCATTGTAACCCCGAGGCCCTCAAGGAAGCACGCCTACGCCACCTCAGCCTTGGATAAAAAAATAGGGACACCATACCAATATGGTGAAGGGGGAGGCCCGGGCGGGTGGATTTTCCTGATGGATCAGGAAATAAAGCTTGGTGAAAACATCGTTGTTCCCGACTTGGCCGCGTGGAAACGAGAACGCTTCCCCGTGTTGGAAGAAACCAACTGGATATCCGTCGCTCCAAATTGGGTTTGTGAAATTCTCTCCCCCAGCACGTTCCGCAATGACAAGGTCAAAAAGATGCCTCTTTATGCCAGGCATGCCGTTGAACATATCTGGCTGATAGATCCGGTGGCCATGACCATGGATGTCTTCCGGCTCGAATCTGGCAGATGGGTCCTGCTGGGGAGTTACGCCGAACAGGGCAAGGTGCGGGTTGAGCCTTTTCAGGAGATTGAACTTGATCTTTCAGACCTGTGGCTCTAAAACTTACAGCCAACTTACCTCTACTCTGTTGCGGCCGTTAGCCTTGGCCCGATAGAGGGCTGCATCGGCGCTTTTGGTTATCCGGCTGGAGTCCTCGGATAGGCTCAACTGTTCCGAAGTGAAGCATGAGACACCCAGGCTTATGGTAGGTGAGACCTGGCGTCCATCTTCCGCGGTGATACGACAATCCTGGACAGAACTTCTGATCCGCTCAGCCACCGCCAGGGATATATCTTCGTCGGCCTTGGGCAACAAAACTATTAATTCCTCACCTCCGTAACGCGCCACTACGTCATATGTCCGGCAGCAATCCTTCACCACTTGGGCCACCCTCTGCAACGCCACGTCACCGGTATGGTGACCGTAGGTGTCATTTACCTTTTTAAAATGGTCAATATCTCCCATGATACAGCCGACACTGTAGTTTTGCCGTTTAGCTCTTTCTGTTTCCTCATTAAGCTTAGTAAAAAAGAATCTCCGGTTGTACAGCCTGGTGAGTTCATCGGTGACAGCCATTTCTTCTATTTTTCTCTTGGCTTCATTGAGACGTTTCATCAGCCCGAAGATAAAGAAGTAAACTATCCCCAGCAAGGCCGCCGCGGTCACCACGGCTAGGGCAATAATGATATTCTGGCTCTCGGTCAGAGACCGCTCGATCTCATCAACATTGAAGGTGACGCTTATGCCTCCTCTAACGTCTCCCTCCTTGTATCCCTGTTTCCCATGACAGGTCAGACAGCTTTTTTCCACCATCAAGGGGGCCATGTACCTGAAGAAGAACTTACCGTCGCGGATTGTCTTGCTAAATGATTCCTTCTCGTCTTTCTCAAACGACCGCAACGCCTGGGTTTCAAACTCATCAGCGGTATTATGGGGATTGATTGGCTGCAGACTGGTGATGTGATAATAAACCAGATCATCTTTCTTGGCCAGCTCTGAAATTTCGCGAGTCATTAAGGCCGGATTTTTCTTGGTGAAGACCCGTCCGTCAGCCCCTTTTATGTCGGGATTTTCCAAATAGGGATTTGACTCCACCCCGGGCTTCTTCTCGACAAAGACACCCCCGTAATTGGCGTTCCATCGTCGGGTCAGCAAGATGGTATGGAAATGGGCTCGCGCCCTGGTCAAGATTTCTCGATCGATAAGTTGCTTGCTGCGGACAAATATACCGATAAAAACACCCATCACAAACACCAGGATAACAAGAGTGATATTTAGGGTAAAAGACCTCCAAACACCTTTTCTCACGTTTTCAGCTCCGTTGTAAGTTTTCGCACCAGAAGAAAGGGTCAGGTCCAACCCGGTGTCGCCATCACGGCGCCTGGTAGAGCCATCGGCACTATGCACGTTTCAACCCTCCTGACATCCCTTTACCACGCTTCAAAACACCTTCGGCGTGGGCAATTCAATTGTCCCGGTAACCCACTTCAGGGCCACTCCGGCCACCAGATAATCGCGCCGGGCTTTGGCCAGTTGAGCCCTGGCTTCTTCCAGATGCAGTTGGGCGTCTTGGACGTCGAGGTTAGTCTTGACTCCATACCTGAAACCCTTATTGGCCATATCCAGCAGCTTCTCGGCCTGGGCCACCGTCCCGGACAGGGCGCTGACAATTGCTCCGGAACTTTTCAACTCATTATGGGCCTCAAAGACCTGGAGGGAAATATCATCCTTGAACCTGGCTTCTTCGATGGTCAAGGTCTTAAAGTCACTGGTCGCCTGAGTCACCTTGCCGCTGGTCCGGAGTCCGTCAAAAAATGGAAAAGTGAGAAAAATCCCGCCGGCGGCCAGTTCACCATCGCCCTGATTGTGTCCCATTTCCAGACTCTGCCGGCCATAGTAGGCCTGGAAATCCAACCGGGGTTTGTCGCCGGCCTTGGCCACGGTAATCAATTCTTCCTGCATCCCCAGCCGGTGCCGCAACTCGGCCAGTTCCGGCCGGCGTTTCAAGGCGGTCAGAACGGCTTGTCGGTATTCGGGAAGAGGGACAATTTGGACTTCCAACGAGCCGTCAACATCATAGCGCCGCCCTTCGCCACCCAGTAAAATGGCCAGGCGTTCCTTGGCCACCTCCACTAAATTCTCGGTGTTGATCACATTCGGTCGGGCGTTTTTCACGGACACCTCGGCCGCCAGGACATCGTAATCGGTGGCCGTGCCGGCGGCATACTTACGGCGGGCTTCGTCTAAGTGGAGCAACTTCAGTTCCAGGGTTTGTCTGGCCGTAGCCATCAACTCTTTGGCCAGAAGGACATCATAAAACGCGGTGCTGACATCCTTGGCTACGGCCTGCCGGAAGCGGTCTATTTGATCGTCGGCTGTTTTCATTCCGATTTCAGCGGCCCGAATAGCCGCGCCTATCTGACCCCAG
>JADFYC010000442.1 GCA_015233295.1 Deltaproteobacteria bacterium
CGCAGACCGTGGCCATGGAGGAAGAGCCGTTGGACTCCATAATCTCTGAAACGATCCGGATGGTGTAAGGAAACTCTTGGGCCGTCGGGATAACCCGCTTGATGGCCCGCTCGGCCAGAGCCCCATGACCAATTTCGCGGCGGCCCGGTCCTCGAAGATTCTTAGCCTCGCCCACGCTGTAGGGTGGGAAGTTGTAATGCAGCAGAAATGATTTGAATGAATCGCCGGCTATGGATTCTATTTTTTGCTCATCTTGAGAAGTACCTAGCGTGGTGATAACCGCGGCCTGGGTTTCACCTCTGGTGAACAGGGCTGAGCCATGGGTCCGGGGTAGGATCCCGACTTCGCACGTAATAGGCCGAACCTCATCAAACCTGCGGCCGTCGGTCCGCCGCTTTTCCGTGACGATCATCTGACGCAGCAGAAGTCTTTCGAGATCGTAGAAGCAGTTTTTGATATCCTTTTCTTGACCGGGGAATTGTTCGGCAAGCTGGGCCAGTACAAAATGTTTGGCCGCTTTAACGCTGTCATGCCGGGCCATTTTATCGGCTACCGTAATGGCTTCTTTCAGCGGAGCGGTGCCGACGTCGGTCACCCGGGCCATTAGTTCCGGATGCTCTACCCGGGGCGGGACCTGACGTTTAGCTTTTCCGGATAGCTCGATGAGTTTTTCCTGGGCCTCGATAGCCGGTTGCATGGCCTGATGGGCAAAGAAGATGGCGTCAAGCATTTCATCTTCCGGAATAAAGGCGCCCCCTCCCTCAACCATGACAATGGCATCCTTTGATCCGGCCACGACCAATTCCAGGTCGGATTTCTCTAAATCGGCCTTGGACGGATTGACCACAAACTTGCCGTCGATCCGGCCTAACCTGATGCCGGCAATCGGTGAGGCAAAGGGGATGTCTGAAACCGCCAGGGCGGCTGAGGCCCCGGTTATGGCCAGCACATCCGGCTCATTGTCCTGATCCATGGACAAGACGGTGGCGATAAGTTGCGTCTCATAACTCCAGCCGTCAGCAAAAAGAGGACGGATCGGTCGGTCGATAAACCGGGAGGTCAATGTCTCCTTGTCGCTGGGGCGGCCGATCTCACGTCTGAAAAAGCCACCAGGAATGCGGCCGGCGGCGTAGGACATTTCTTGATAATCAACAGTCAAGGGAAGAAAATCAATACCTTCCCGAATATCATCGGTGGCTACGGCCGTAACCAGCACCATAGTTTCTCCATAGGTGACTAATACCGCCCCGCTGGCTTGCTTGGCCATTCTTCCTGTTTCAACGGTAAGTGGGCGTCCTCCCAATTCAACAGTGACACTTTGTTTCATTTCGTTGTCCTCTTTTCCAGGTTCCGCAGGAAGGCCATCCTATGGCAGATTACCCTGAATACATTGTAGAAAATCCGGCGTTAGGAGAACACAAGATTCTCTTGGCCCTCGCCGCGGGTACCCATCAGTGTTGCGGGTTACGAGTTGTGGAATTAGAGTTCTGTGTGGAGGTAGGCGAAAGGCCGAAGCGGCCGCCCAAATCGTCCCAGAACAGACTCGAATCACCCTGTTTAATAGGATCAGGGCCGGGTTAAAGGTTGCATGCGCCTGTAACATGCAACCCGAAACACACCACCCGCAACCCGACTGGATAGGACGCGTTTTGGCACTTGTCAGTCCGGCAATCACACCTGATGGCGCCGGGGCGCAACAAGGCCCCAGCGTTCATCGCCAAGGCCCAAAGAACGCAACTTAGCCACTGGGCCGGGAAAATGCCGGTAGTTGAATCAACGGCTGTGTCCTTTGCGTCTTGGCGATGACTTCCTGACAAGGCGGTGCCAAAAAACGCCGTTCCTGACCTGGGTGGATATCCCATGACAGGGCCGAGATTCTGATCCCTATTTTCTGATCCCTAGCTCTTTGATGATCGTCCTATATCTCTCTATATCTTTTCTTTTAAGATAGTTAAGGAGCCTTCTCCGTTGTCCGACGAGCTTCAACAGGCCGCGGCGGGAGTGGTGATCTTTAGCATGAATCTTAAAATGTTCGGTCAAATATTTGATCCGCTCACTCAACAAGGCAATCTGCACTTCAGGTGAGCCGGTGTCCACGTCGTGAAGTTTGAATCGATCAATCAAGTCTCTCTTGTTGTCTGCTGTTAAGACCACGTCTGATTCCCTCCTGATAAGAACCTGCCAGGTTATTTTACAGTATTAACGATGAAGTTCCGTGAGCTGTGTGGCTGTGCTCAGGGCTGGTCGATTCTCCCCCTTAAGGGGAACTACACTGCCGATAATAATGATGTTCAGGCTCCGATGACTCGCAAGCAGCGAAACGCGATGCCGTCGTCCTCACCACGCTCCGCCTCGAACATGGCGATCAATTGATCATTGCAGGTAACCTTTATCCGGTCACCGAATTGAACCGAGTGTTGAAACTTTTTCCAGTCAGGTGTCCGGCCCTGGAGGATTTTTCCGGCCGTGGACGAATCCACATCAAAAGCGGGTAGTCCCGGCAACGTTTGATTCATGGACACCACAACCGAATCCAGTTCGTCACGGGCCACCACCTGCTCCAACTCGGGTAAAGTCAGAGCCTGGGCTAGTCGAAAGCCGGCGGTTTCGGTCCGGCGCAACTCGGTCAGGCAACCGCCCAGACCAAGGTTATCCCCAATGTCGGAAGCCAGGGTTCGAACATAAGTTCCGGCGCCGCATCGAACCCGGAATTTGATCTCCAGCCCGGATATTTCCAGGATATCTAATTGATGAATAACGACCTGGCGGGCCGGGAGGATAACCTGGATGCCCCGGCGAGCCATCTTGTATACCGGCTGGCCTTGATGCTTTATCGCTGAATAGGCCGGCGGCGTCTGTTGAATGTCGCCCACATAGGCCCGGAAGACTTCGCCGACCTGGACCGGATCCAGGGTGGATACGGGGCACTCTCGAATGACTCGTCCGGTAATGTCCTGGGTGTCGGTGGTCAGGCCCAAGCGCATGGTGGCCAGGTATTCCTTTTCACCGGCCATCAGATAATTTGAAAGCAACGTTGCCCGATTTAGACACAGGATCAATAGTCCGGTAGCCAGGGGGTCAATGGTTCCGGTGTGTCCAATTTTCTTAGGTTGAACCAGTTTTTTGACCCGGCGGATGA
>JADFYC010000443.1 GCA_015233295.1 Deltaproteobacteria bacterium
GAGGGGGCGGAGGGATCGGCAACGACTTTCCATTCGCCCGCAATCGTGGTGAACCCCGAAGGAAGTTTGCCGGCAGTCTCGGAATCAAAATTCCATGATTTAGGCCCGCTCTGGGCCAAAACCGACGTTGCCAAAATCAGGATACCGAAAAGACCGATAAGTTTTTTGATCATGATTGTACTCCTTGCAGGCGCCAGACCATTCCCGATATGGCTCCAATGGGCACCAGGTAGTGGAGCGGGATATGAAATTTCAGCGAGAGGCCGAAAGAGGTGATCGCCAGGCCGGCCGCAAAATAGTCGAATGCACCCTGAGCCGGGAACAGAACTTTTTCTCCGAAGAAGACCCCCAGGTTCATGATCACCCCGACCACGGCAGAGGTCACGCCGACCAAAGCGGCCTGTATTCGCCGGTTCCCTGATAACAGCTCGATATAGGGCGCACCCAGAAAGATAAAGAAGAAACAGGGGAGAAAGGTCATATAGGTGGTTATGAGCGCGCCCAGGGCTCCATATAACAATGGATCATAAGCCCCGTGGAACTTCCACGCGCCCAGAAACCCGATATATTGCGTGACCATGATCAGCGGCCCGGGCGTGGACTCGGCCAATCCCAGGCCCTGGACCATTTGGGCCGTATCCAGCCAGCCGTAATGGTTCACCCCGGCGTCGGCAATATAGGTTAATACGGCATAGGCCCCTCCAAAAGTCACAAACGCGGCTTTGGTAAAAAAGAAAGCCTCTTGGGTCAGCACATCCAGATTTCCCCGCCAAAGCCAGATGCTCCCCACCGGAACGGCCCACAGGAACAGAAACAAGGCGACTAATTTCAAATTCCGGGATATGGCCGGATAAGCCTTTGGGGTTGGTTTATCATCCTCTAACCTCGCCACCGCAGTGGGCCCAAGTTCACAAGACAGAAATACATTCCCCCACCATCGTTGCAAAATAATTCCACTCAAGGCGGCCGCGGCAATCACATATGGAAAAGAAATTGATAGAAACCGAACGGCGCAAAAGGCTCCCACGGCATAAAGGGCCAGACCCCAGTGGCACAGGACCCTCTTCCCGATACGCAAAACCGCGGTCGCCACAATGGCTATGACCACGGGTTGCACACCGTAGAGCAGTCCTTGGATCGCCGGGACACTGGATGCCGCGGCCACCATCCAGCTCAAAGCAAATAAAACGAAGATCGAGGGGATGACGAAAAACGCGCCCGCCACAATCCCACCTAAAACACCATGGAGGCGCCAGCCGATATAAATTGCCAATTGCTGGGCCTCTGGGCCGGGAAGAATCATACAGAAATTGAGTGCCCTTAGGAATTGATTCTGGGATATCCACCGCTTGTTATCCACCAACTCATTTTGCATGATGGCGATTTGTCCGGCCGGCCCCCCAAAATTTATAAACCCCAGCTTAACCCAAAACCTCAAGGCCTCAATGAACGACACACCGGCCCGGACAGGATGTGACCTTGGGTTCATAACTCCCCTCATTGGATTTTCATTTTAGGGTAACGGACAAAACGGCGTTGTTGGACTCCGTTTGATCGTCGGTGAAAGACCGCTCATTATACCGGTTCAAGTCATAGACGAGTCTGGCTTTGACCGTGTATTCGCCCGGAGCCAGTTTGGGGGTCCAGTTAAGAATGCGGCCTTCCCCGGCCCTAATCGTCAGTTCATGAGGTCCCTGGGCGTCGGCCTGAATAGCCGATAAGGCGTCTGGACGCTTTTTGTCTTCTTCCAAAAATGACCGGTCATCGGGTCGATCACCATACCACGGAGCAAACATCCATTCTTTAGTTACAAGCACCTTCCCTTTATTGTCTTGCACATCGGCGATGAGGTATAATCCACGGCGGTTTGACCCTGATGGAACCGAGTGACCGGCGCCAAGGTTCATCACATGAAATTCCAGGTCGGCGCGGTTTTCATTGGGTTGGACAATCACCATATTCAGGGCGCTCCTGACTCGTTGCGGAGAATGTCCGCCGGTCCATAGATGCCGCGAGACCGCTCTGACGGGAACATCGAAATCCTCAGCCGTCTTACGGAGTGTTCGAGGCATATGGCAGTCTTGACACTGCTGCTTACCCAGTTCCGGCTTATAGAAATCATCCCGCCATTCCAAGAAAGTCTGGGTTTGTTTGCCTGGTACCCGCTTCCCCACACTATGACAGTAGGCGCACATGGCTGATGTGTGTATTTTGGGATCAACCACCGTCTGGTGCGGCGATTCGACTTTGTGGGGCGCCCGAATTTTTCCTTCCGGGGTTAAATGGCAACTGGCGCAATTCACGCCGCCGGATTCTTGATTTGTCGGGCGAGGCTTCGGCCGGCCGATCTCTAAATTTTCCAAATCAGGGATTTCAAAGGACAAAGGAAAGTGGCAGACATTACATGATTTACCACTATTCTCGATATTTCGGGCGTGAACGGGAAAAGGATCCAATCCAGACAGGGCATGGGCCGTGGCGGAAGTCGATGCTTTGGGCGGAAGTCTGAGAGGGTTATCTTTGGCGGATTGGTAAACGATCCCCTTGTAATTGATATCTCCACCAAAGCCCATGGCGTATTCACGGTAGATAGCTATGTGGCACTCGCCGCACGTTTCGGCCGAGGTCGCGGTGCCCTTGGAAAAATCAGGTGGGGTCGCAGTTGTTTTTTTCTCAGCCGTATACCCCAGACCGGTTATCAGAAGCGCCACAACACCGAGCAGAAAAATATTCCTCTGAGTTTTCATTGGCTCCCTCCTCCTATTCTTTTAGTTATATTTTGGAATCCCCTTTTGCTTTATTTTAATATAGGTGGCCGCCGCGACATCTCATGTCTTCCGTCATCTTCTAACCGACTGTTCGGATGTGCATATCCCACCCAAGCTGCACCTGTAAAACCAACTTGTCAGCTAGTCTTAGATTTCTAATGAATATCCGATGCGGGGAATTTTGTAAATAGGGATTACTCACATTCGCGTGGGAGAAACTCCCGTGAGGAATGAGGCTTGTTCCAGTGGAGCAAGGAGTGACTTACAATCGTTTTTTGAGAAAGGACAAAAAAAATCATTAAAGGAATTAGGTCGCTGAACTAAGGCTTCTTTTCGGTTGAGTTATTCTTGCCCGGCTGATCAATGGAC
>JADFYC010000444.1 GCA_015233295.1 Deltaproteobacteria bacterium
GATCAAACTCACCCGGAGAAAGATCTTTTTTCCCGTAATGGCCGCAAAGGGTGCCAGCACCAGAAAGGCCAGAATCGGGGCCGGAAGCAGGATTCTGGCCAGGAGGCGGGCCCAGAAAGTATTGTCCGTTCCTTGCACACAGGTCAAAGACCGGATCGCCCCCCCTTCATTTTGTCGTTCCCGAAAAGCCCAGTTCCCCCCTGAAGTCTTAAACACCTCCAGGTTGCTGGGCAGAGTCACCAAAAACCGGGCCCGTTGTCCTTGGGCCATCTGGGTCAGGGGTAGCCCGAACAGGTAGAAGGTGACTCCCAAAGCCAGGGCTAACAAGATATAACCTTTGACCTGGTTTTTCTTAGGTGCTTTCATGGGCGACGGACCTCAGGATTTTTAAAAGGCATAAAGCCGGTGTAAAAGGGGGGGGCCGGTAACAAGTAACCAGCAACCGTGCCACCTCTAAAAGGGACAATTATGACCGTTCGTTCAAAGTGATAGATGGCCGTTGCCTCCGACCATTGTCCTTTAGAATATAATCTTATGATGATCTGGGTGTACAGCAAAATTTGGCGGGCCACGGGGCAACCCGGTGGATCCTTTTTGTGATTGTCGGCTAAAAGTAGCTGAACAAGGGAAAAGAGTCAATGATGGTTACAAATTATTCGTCAGGTTGAACTGATGGTCGGGCTTTACTTTTTGAATCAATTATGAGAACATGTATACTCTAAGCTAGACTTTTAGACGTATAACCCGGCGAGGCCTCAATTGACTGTCTCCACCAATCTTCATGACAGATTCTTCAAAGAAGTTTTTTCTGGCCGGGATGTGGCCCAAGATTTCTTGCGCCATTATTTGCCGATGCCGGTGCTTGACCTGTTAGACCTGAGCACCCTGGAGGCGATGAAGGACTCATTTGTGGATGAGCAGTTGCGCGCTCACTTCTCCGACCTGGTTTACCGGATAAGCATGAAATTGCCTCAGCCGGCTTACGTGTGTTTACTTTTGGAGCACAAGAGCTACCCCGACCGCCAGGTACCGGTACAATTGCTCCGCTATATGGCCCAAATCTGGGGACACGTTTTTGACCAGCAGCCAGGTATCAAATATTTACCGGTAATCATCCCTCTGGTCTTTTATCATGGCGCGGCACGATGGAGCGAATCACATAATCTTGGTTCGTTGTTTGACATCAACCCTACATTGGCTCCACACTTTCCGGATTATCGTTATTTACTCTTCGATTTATCCACCATGACGGATGAAGAGATCAGAGGTGCGGCCAAAACCAGGATGACTTTACTAGTCCAGAAGTATTTCTTTGACGATAAGTTACTGGACAAACTGGGCGAACTGTCCTGTATTTCAAAGGAACTGCCGGCAGACGGGAACCGAGATAAGTACTTAAGGTCTGTGGCCCAGTATCTCTTAGGTACAGATAAAATAACCAGAAAAGATTTGGAAAATTTTTTGGACCAGGCCACCGACGGTCGAGGAGGTGATATTATGCCTACTATCGCTGAAACAATTTTTGACGAGGGTCTTCAGCAGGGTCTTCAGCAGGGCCTTCAACGGGGAGTGCTTCAAGAAGCGCAAAAGGCTGTTATTGAGGTCTTGGAAGCCAGATTTGGCGCCATACCCAGAGCGGCGGCGGATGTGGTTGCTGAATTGCTGGATATTACTCTCTTGAGGTCATTACGCAAACAAGCCGTAATGAGCAGCTCGTTGGAAGAGTTCACCCTGCTGTTGGAAGAATCGAGAACAAGACATTAACTCAGGGGAGGTGACACTATGCCCACCATCGCTGAAACAATTTTTGGTGCCTGTGGTCGCAGGACAGTGACTAACCCCGCCCTCAGCCTTAGTCATGGTAGACCGTCGGCGGCCGCGAAATTGTCCTTGTAATGGATCGGCCCATTTGTTATCCTACCGGAGTTTCGGTCTGGCCGATCTAAGCGAGGCTAAGGTGAAGTCCAATTCCTTCAAGGCGGTATAAGCCAACGGCCGCATCAGAGGCCAAATATCCCGGCACTCATTATATTTCTTTTGAGATAAGCGTAGATAGTATGAACACTGGAACCGGAATGACGCGAACCGCCTCTATTGACGCCGGGAGTAACACTTTTCGCATTCTGATCGCCGACGTGGACCACCGGACCTTGCGGCCTTTGGTCAGAGACATGATTATCACCCGCATGGCCCAGGGCTTAGGGGACGGTGGGAGATTTCATCCGGAGGCCTGGGGCCGGGGCCGAGACGCTCTGCGTAAATTTGCGGCCATGATGACGGCTTACCGGGTCGAGGCCTCGGTCGGGGTGGCCACCAGTGCCTTTCGCCGGGCGGCTGACGGGCCGGCATTTGTTTCTGCGGCTCGGGACATGGGCATCAAACTGGACGTCATTTCCGGGACGGAGGAGGCGGAACTGACCCTGGCCGGGGTGCGCTCCGTTCTTTCTGAGGAGGATAATCGGGCTGGTCTTCTGGTGGATGTAGGTGGGGGCAGCACCGAGTTGATCGCCTTCCATTCGGATAAGGTGATGTGGAAGTTAAGTCTCCGCCTGGGCGCGGTGGGTTTGTGGGAGAGATTCATCACCACCGATCCGCCCTATCCGGGGCAACTGGTGGCCATGTCACAATACATTCAGGATGCCTTGACCGGAGCCAATTCTGAGCTGGATGACGCCATCCGGACAATGAAAGGCCGGGTGCGCCTGATCGGGACGGCCGGCACTGCCACGACCTTGGCCGCCATGGACCTGGTCATGACCAACTACGATCCGGCCGCCATTGATAATCACCTGTTGACTTACGACCGGTTGCAGAGCCTTTATCATCGGATGGCCAGTCTGCCGGCCCAAGCCAGGTTGGCTCTGCCGGGGCTTTATCCCGGCCGGGAAGATATTATTCTGAGCGGGGCGGCCGTAGTGCTTGAGGTGATGACCATGTTCGGATGCCGGGACTTACGGATCACCGACGCCGGGTTGTTAGAGGGCATAATTCTAAACCGAATCGCGGTCTAGCGACTGAGGAAACAATATGGACCCGTTGGTGGAAATTACGCAACAGATGCATCCATGAATTTGAAAGGATATTTCCAAAGGAGGTCTAAATGTCAAAATACAAATTGACCGCGCTGATTGAACC
>JADFYC010000445.1 GCA_015233295.1 Deltaproteobacteria bacterium
TACCGCCGTCAAGCCGTTTCCACCTGGATGGTTGACTTAACCAGTTATCCGGAGGGTGAGTCCAGGCCCCGAGAGTTTGATGTCGGATGCAAAGATGGACGGGTCCGCCGGATCATATTTCGGCCGGTGACGCTCTCCGACGGAAATCAATTCATCACTTATGAAGACGTGACAGACCGGAAGAGCATGGAAGAGGCTCTCCGGCAATCGGAAAGCAACTACAAATTATTGGTCGAGAATTCTTCCGAGGGTATTTGCGTGCTCCAGGACGGGATGATCCGTTATGCCAATCCCTGGGCTATTGTGCTGACGGGTTACACCAAAGAGGAGTTAGCCTCATTACACTTCTTGGAGCTTGTGCATCCCGAGGAGCGGAAAACGGCTTTGGATAATTACGTCAGACGATTAAAGGCCGAAAGAGTTCCCTCTGTGGTCACCTATCGGGTGGTAACCAAATTCGGTGACATCAATTGGGTGGACCTAAATGCCCTACTGATTGACTGGGAAGGAAAGCCGGCCGTATTAGCCTTTCTCAACGACATTACCGACCGCAAACTGGCCGAACTGGCCTTGGGCGACAGTGAGGAACAGTTCAAAACCGTCTTTGATGAGTCCCCCATCGGGATCGAAGTGTATGATGATCAGGGCCGACTGCTGGAAGTGAATAGATCATGCTTGAACATTTTTGGGGTATTGGACCCTGAAGAGATCAAAGGGTTCAGTTTGTTCGACGATCCGAATCTACCGGACGATGCGCGGGCTACCCTCAGCCGCGGCCAGGCCGTTTGTTCCGAAATGTTGTTTGATTTTGGCAAGGTGATAACTAACAATATTTACCGCACATCCAGGTCCGGCCAGGCGTACATTCAATTGGTCATCAGGCCCTTGATTTCGAAGGAGACTAAAAATCTCAAGGGTTATCTCGTGCTGGTTCAGGATATCACCGAACGCCGACAGGCTGCGAATGCATTGGAATGGGAAGTAACCATGAATGCCGGCCTGGCCAGACTCTCCAGCGCCCTGGTCCGTCATCCGGCCAATGTGGCCGATATTGCCAAGATGGTCCTGGACCAGGCCCGAACCTTGACCGGTAGCACCTACGGATACGTCTCCGCCATAGACCGGGATACCGGGGATAACATCTCCCGGGCTTTGGTTAAAATGATGCCCGACGAATGCGCCTTACCTGGAAAAGAGCGAAAAATATCCTTTTCCCCCGGGACCGGTGGGCATTATCCCGGACTGTGGGGGCATAGTCTGAATATCAAGGAGGCTTTTTACACCAATTCACCTCAGACGCATCCAGCGGCCGCGGGGTTGCCGCCCGGGCATGTCCTGATTGATAAGTTTCTCTCGGTACCGGTAACGTTAGGAGATGAGCTGGTGGGCCAAATCTCCCTGGCCAACCCCAATCGTGATTACCTGGACCGGGACCTCCAGGCGATGCGGCAACTGGCCGAACTATTTTCTCTGGCCATCAATAGTAGCCGCGACCAGGAAGAAAGGACCGACATAGAGAATCAACTCCGCCAGGTCCAAAAGATGGAGGCCATGGGCGCCCTGGCTGGAGGGATTGCCCATGATTTTAATAATATCCTGGGTGCTATTTACGGCTACACGGAGATGGCGTTGGAGGATGCCCGGGCCGACAAGTTAGACCCCAACGATCTGGAACAAGTGCTGTTAGGCTGTAAGCGGGCCAAGGACTTAATCAAACAGATATTGACTTTTAGCCGGCGCACGGATAAGAAGAACCATCCGGTTCGTTTAGGCTTGGTGGTGGAGGAAGCCCTCAATTTGATGCGGGCCTCTTTGCCGACAACCATTGAGATATCTAAACATATTGAAGCCACCGGGGCCATGGTCATGGCCGACCCCACAGAGATTCATCAGGTCGTCATAAACCTTTGCACCAACGCCGCCCATGCCATGCGCGACTCCTGGGGCCTGCTTGAAATCAAGCTAACGGACGTCCAACTTACGGCCAAAGAAGCAGTTCGTCATTCCGGCTTGACCCCAGGTTCCTATCTAAAACTTATGGTCAAGGACACCGGGGGAGGAATAGACCCTAAAATAATGGGCCGTATTTTCGACCCTTTTTTCACGACTAAAAAAGGTGAAGGAACCGGCATGGGCCTGTCCGTGGCCCACGGAATTATTAAGAGCTATGGCGGCGTCATAGAAGTGACTAGTGAGCTGGGGTTGGGATCAACCTTTACCGTGTTTCTTCCAAAGATCGAGATTCAGTACGAGGAGACCGGAGATGTCATGGCCCAGGCGCCCAGAGGCACGGAAAGGATTCTTTTTGTAGATGACGAGGCGGCCCTGGTCCACTTATGGAGGCAAATATTAGAACGCCTGGGCTACCAGGTCACGGCCCAGACAGATAGCCTGGAGGCGTTATGCCTCTTCCGTGACCATCCCGACAGTTTTGACCTGGTCGTCAGTGATCAGACCATGCCGATCATCACCGGGCTGGATTTGGCCCGGGAGGTTCTGGCGATCAGGCCAAGCATGCCGATCGTCTTATGCACTGGATACAGTGAAGCCGTCACCGCCGAGATGGCCAAAGCCGCGGGCATTCGGGAGTACGTCCTGAAACCATTGGATCACCAGGAGATGGCCAAAGTGGTGCGCCGCGCTCTGGATGCAAATTAAATTAAATAAGAATACGAAACCGGCACAAGATCACAAGTAGGCTGAACAGACTGAATTTGCCGTTCTTAACGACCCAGGTGAAAGGAGACTTAGACACCACGATCCGCCTGGCGTCCCGGTCCTATAATCACTATGTTCTCTCTATCGTGAGCGTGATGATTTTTTATGACTTGCAGATTGTCAGAGCGATGAGCTGACCGGCTTTCACTTTTTTCTTGACATTTCCCCTTAAACTGAATAAAAGTATATTTTTTAAATCTTGCTTGATGAGGTGAGAACATGCAAACGATTGCTGTCAAAGCGAAGGACATAGAAAGCGAACGGAAATGGTACCTGGTTGACGCCAAGGACTTGGTCCTGGGGCGATTGGCTTCCGAAGTGGCCCGACGGTTAAGGGGGAAGCATAAACCTATTTTTACCAATCACCTGGACACGGGCGACTTCATAATCGTGGTCAATGCCGAA
>JADFYC010000446.1 GCA_015233295.1 Deltaproteobacteria bacterium
GCCATGCTCTTCGGGAATTGGCCGACGGCGACGGAATGGCTCTTAACCTCTGGCTCGGGAATTCTAATTGGGAGTTTTCTTCGATTCCCAAAACCTGGCTCTATCATACAAGGGTCAGCGAAGCGCCACCCTGGGTCTGGATCAAAAAAACGCCAAATATGGCCATGCAAAGTATATCTGGCCCAGAACAGGAGGAAAAAATGTTGGGTGATCCGGATTCAGCGAAATTAGTGGTCAGACCTGATGTTAATAACTTAAGCACCAGCCGGGTCCCGTCGGGCAGGTGTGAGACGTGTGTCTATTTCCATCCGGCCGCTAGGCAATACGGCGGTGAAGGGGATTGCCGGAGAAACCCGCCGGCGATCACCTCATTTGGCACCAATGCCGTTAACGATCTGGGGACCAGATGGGCCCGGGTGGTGAAATCCGACTGGTGCGGCCATTATGTGGATAAGCCGGATCTGGCGCAAGACAGTCGGGTCCGCCAACCCAGAACCTAACGGACAAACAAGTCAGTACTTAAATACCGTTCTCCGGTGTCGGGCAGGATAACCACGATCTGTTTTCCCTGGCTCTCGGGTCGCCGGGCAATTTCCAAAGCCGCCCAGGTGGCCGCACCGGAGGATATGCCGCACAAAATTCCTTCCCATTTAGCCATATCTCGGGCCGTCTCGATGGCCTGGTCATTGCTCACTTGAACGATCTCATCAATGATTTGGGTATTCAACACCCGGGGCACGAATCCGGCTCCGATCCCTTGAATTTTATGGGGTCCGGGCTTCCCGCCGGACAACACCGGAGAGGAGGCCGGTTCCACCGCCACAGCCCTGAAAGCCGGCTTCCGGGCTTTAATCACCTCGGCGACTCCCGTAATAGTCCCGCCGGTGCCGACTCCGGAGACGAATATATCCACCCCGCCTCCCGTGCTGGTCCAGATTTCTTCGGCCGTGGTGCGGCGATGGATGGCCGGGTTGGCCGGGTTGGCGAACTGGTTGGGCATATGGGCCTGGGGAGTGCCCTCCAATATCTCCTTTGCTTTGGCGATGGCTCCCTTCATCCCCTCCGGACCTGGGGTCAGGACCAGCTCCGCCCCTAAATGTTTGAGCAATGCCCGTCTTTCTATGCTCATAGTCTCAGGCATGGTCAGGATGAGACGATACTTTTTATGAGCGCAGACAAAGGCCAGGCCCACCCCGGTGTTGCCGCTGGTCGGCTCCACAATCGTGCTGTCGGGGCTAAGCAGCCCCAGGGCCTCAGCCGCTTCAATCATGGACACGGCGATGCGGTCCTTGACGCTGCCTAATGGGTTCAAAGATTCCAGCTTGGCCAGGACAGTGGCCCCCAGACCCTGGGTGAGATGATTTAACCTGACCAACGGGGTCCGGCCGACGACCTTGGTCACATCAGCAAACATGCCTGTCATGTCAATCCCCTTTCGTTTGGTTGATAGATCGATGGTGATTGCTCCCAATGTAGACCAGTTCAGGCCGCTTCAGCATCACCTTGGTATCGGGAGGGACGCTTTCGGTTAACCACACATTGCCGCCGATGATCGACCTGGCCCCGATCACCGTCTCGCCGCCCAAGATGGTTGAGTTGGCATAGATGATGACATCATCTTCGATAGTCGGGTGCCGTTTTTTGTTTTTGAGTTTTTCGCCGGCGTCCCGCGGCAAGGATAAGGCGCCCAGGGTGACGCCCTGGTAGAGTCGGACTCGCTCTCCAATTTCGGAAGTCTCGCCGATGACCACGCCCGTCCCGTGATCGATAAAGAAGCTTTCTCCAATCACGGCTCCAGGATGGATATCAATCCCGGTATGGCTGTGAGCGTACTGGGTCATAATCCGGGGGATAATGGGCACGCCCAGTCGATGAAGACAGTGGGCCATGCGGTAAACGGTGGTGGCGAATAATCCCGGATAACTAAAGATAACTTCGTCATAACTCCTGGCCGCGGGATCACCTTCCAGCGTGGCCCGAATATCCTTACCCAAGACCCCTCGCAATTGAGGCAGACATTGCAGGAACTCCAGGGCCAGCTCATGACCCAGGTCGTTGCAATGGGACGAGGGCTGCTTGTGGCGAAGACAATCATGCTGAATAGACAAGACAATTTGCCGGGCCATAGTTTGAAACAGTTCCGACGCCTCCTGCCCCAGAGAGTATTCCAGGTTGACCGCATCCAGCCGGTTCTGGGTGAAATACCCCGGAAAAAGGATTCGTCTGGCTTGGTGAACGAGCTGGATGACAATGTCCCGGGAAGGAATGGGGGCATAGCCCACGTGGTCATAACAGGCTTCCGTGTTGCAGGATGAAACCAGTTTATGGATTACGTCTGGAATTTTCTCATAATATTCGTTCACCGTTTCCGGGTGTTGAATGCACTCTTTGGCCCGGCAGATGTCCTTTATCATGGCTGGTTATCCTTTCCGATCAGAAAGATGCCGTAGGTGGCCAGTAAATTGGGCAGGAGATTGATAATGCTTCCCTGTTGGTCTTGATTGGGAGTCCTGATGGCCACCTCGCGCAGGATGCGAAATCCGGTTTTTCGGGCGAATGTCCTAAAGTCTTCTATGGTAATGACCCGGATGTTGGGCGTGTCATGCCATTCATAGGGCAGTTGAGGAGAGATCGGGGCGCGGCCGGTCAGCAACAGTTGCAGCCGGATCCTCCAGTGGCTGAAATTGGGGAAACTGACGATGCCCTTTTTCCCGATGCGCAGCAAGGACCTGATTGACCGGTCGGGTTCATAGACCTGCTGCAAGGTTTGGCTGAGAATAACATAATCAAAAGCCTGATCAGGGTAGTCCCGGACTTCCTCGTTAATGTCTCCGTGGATAACCGACAGACCCTTGGCCACGCACTCGGCCACCCCGGTCTCGGTTCGTTCTACGCCGGTCCCGATGACTTGTTTATGATCTCTGAGGAATTTAAGTAAGTCACCTTCGCCGCAACCGAGATCCAAAACCCGGGACCCCGGAGCGACCAGGGAAGCCACTATCCGGAGATCAAACCGGAGATCATTTTGTTTGACATTCAAGGTAGACACGTTCCAGAAAACCTCTCACCATGGTATTTAACCGCTCGCTGGGCAGCAAAAAGGCGTCATGACCCCAGGC
>JADFYC010000447.1 GCA_015233295.1 Deltaproteobacteria bacterium
GTCGGTAGATGGTTCCGGCTGGGTGGTCAAGCAGGATCCGTCACCAGGAGTGCCGCTGGACAAGGTCAAGGTGTGTTCGATAAAATTATCGGATGATCCGGATGGTAGTGATGTATCGCACCATCAATAAGGATGTGGACTAGCAACTCCCAACGGCTGGGGCGGCCATGAATTTGAGAGAAATCCTCGAAACGATAGAAATCCGGGAGTTCATTGGCGATCCGTTTTTAGAGGTTACCGATATCACCCATAATTCAAAGCAGACCGCCCGCGGCAGCCTGTTTGTGGCTATTAGGGGTCATGAAACGGATGGACACAAGTATATTGGCCGGGCGGTACTGGCTGGGGCGAAGGCCGTCATTTGTGAAGATAGGTCGGCTTTACCCCGCGGGGTGCCGGCCTTTCTAGTGGCCAATAGCCGCAAGGCCCTGGCCGAACTAGCCGGACGGTTCTATGGGCATCCGGTGCAACAGTTGGTCCTGGTTGGGATTACGGGAACAAATGGGAAGACCACGACGGCTCACCTGCTGGAATCCATCTTGAAGCAGGCCGGGCGCCGGCCGGGAGTCCTGGGAACCATTGATTGTCATTATGGTGACATGATTTTCCCTAGTTCCCTGACCACCCCGGAGTCGCTGGATCTGCAACGGATCTTTAAGTCCATGGTCGATGACAAGGTCACCCATGTGGCTATGGAAGTATCATCTCACGCTTTGGACTTGGGCCGGGTAGACGGTTGCCGGTTCGCCGTGGCCGTGTTTACCAACTTAAGCCGCGATCACCTTGATTATCATGGTGATTTTAAAACATATTTTGAATGTAAAAAGAGACTTTTCAGCGATTATCTGCTGCCGGGAGACCTGGACGGCCGGGGGCGGGCCGTAGTTAATGCAGATGATTCCTGGGGCAGGCAACTCATCAAATCATTAAATCGGAAAGTAGTCACCTACGGTCTGGAGCGAGGGTGTCAGGTCCGGGCTAAAATGGTTAAGGCCGACGTGAATGGTCTTTCTGCCCGGATCATCTGTCCCAATGGGGAATTCGACCTGTGCTCGTCCATGGTCGGTGAGATTAATATCTATAATCACCTGGCCGCGGCCGCGGCCGCCAATGTCCTGGGTATTGGGTTGGATCACATCAAGGCTGGACTTGAAGGGGTTCCTTACGTTCGTGGCCGTCTCCAACGGGTCAATTTAAATGGAGCCGGCTTAACTGTCTTTGTGGATTATGCTCACAGCGGCGAGGCCCTAAAGGGAGTCTTGAGCTCGCTAATAAAGCTGGGACACCGAATCATCACCGTGTTTGGATGCGGTGGCGACCGTGACCGGGGCAAAAGACCCATTATGGGCGAGGTGGCCACCCGATTCAGCTTTGTGACGGTGATCACGTCGGACAATCCTCGGACCGAAGATCCGAAAGACATCATCAACCAGATTGTGGCCGGCGTCACGGACGAAAAAGTGACTAGATTCGGCCCGGATGAAGCCGATTCCCTGATTAAGAGGGGAGGATACACCATCATCCCGGACCGCCGAGAGGCCATTATGTTTGCGGTTAACCTGGCCGAGGCCGGGGATGTCGTCCTCGTCGCCGGGAAAGGCCACGAAGACTACCAAATTATCGGGAAGACCAAGATTTATTTCGACGATTGCCTGGAGGTGGAGCAGGCCGCCAAACACAGGCACTCATCCGGACTCAATAATCAACTCGAGGCGGTGACTGATTGGACCATTTGACGGTGGCCGATATCATTGATGCGACTAAGGGGACCTGGTTGTCGGCGGCAACTGACCAAATCTTGGCCGGGGTATCAACAGACTCTCGAAGTCTGCAAGTGGGGGCTGCCTTTTTTGCGTTGTCGGGACCAAATTTTGATGGACATAGCTTCGTCGCCCAGGCAGCAGCCAACGGTGCGGGTTGTGCCGTGGTGGCCGAAGGAGCGACTCTTCCAGTGGGGATTCCGCCTGGATTTCCGATCATCAGGGTTCCGGATACCCTGACCGCCTTGGATTTATGAGAGGCTGGTCCGTCATCCTGAATATATTGTCCAATTTGGTAGTAGCGGAGTTTCTTGATCGCCCAAGGAGTAACGATCAACATCAGGATCATGGCCGTCAATGTGGCAATGATGGCCCGAAAGCTGATGTATCTAAAGACGTTGAACACGCCCACCGTGCCGGACAAGCTGTGTAACCAGTACAACAAGATTCTCACCCCTCAACTAATAAGTCCGGAAACGACCTTATCCATAGTCATTCCCCGTGATCCTTTTATTAGAATATAATCGCCTTGATTCACCAATGTTCTTATCGCGGCAGCCAGGTGCTGATGATCATCACCGCCCGTGACGCGACCCTGGTCCATTCCTGCCGCGACAGCCGCGGCTCCGGCCATCCCGGACAAAGAACCATAGAAAAAATAGTAATCGATCTTCAGGGCTGCGACTAACCGACCGATCGCCTGATGGGCCGCCTCGGCTTCAGACCCCAGCTCCAGCATGTCCCCCAGGACAACTATCCGGCGGCCGGGAACGGTCATCGCCGCCAGGGTCTCGATGGCCGCGGTAGTGGATATCGGATTAGCATTGTACGTGTCGTCTATTACCACCGGTCCCTCCGGCAAGGTGATCAATTCCATCCGCCGGCTAAAAGGTCTATAGCTCTCGAGTCCGGCCTGGATATCTTCCACTGGCATGTCCAGGCAATATCCGGCGGCAGCCGCAGCCAGGGCGTTAGACACATTGTGACGGCCCAGCACGCTCAACTTGATCTCCGCAGACCCGGAGGGTGTCCCTAACCGGAACTGGGAGCGGCCATCGGTCAACACTTCGATCCGGTCGGCCCGAATTTCGGCTTTGGAACTGGTCCCGTAGGTGATCTGCCGCGCCCTGGTCCTGGCCGCCTGTCCCATCACCTCGTGGTCGTCGATATTGACTAAAGCGGTGGCATCCGGCCGCAACCCGGCAAATAGTTCACCCTTAGCCACGGCTATGGCAGCCACATTTTTCATGCTCTCGAGATGCGCCGGGCCGATATTGGTGATCAGCCCCAAATCAGGATCAGCGATGTGGCAAAGCCTGGTGATTTCACCGGGAAAAGACATGCCCATCTCCAAA
>JADFYC010000448.1 GCA_015233295.1 Deltaproteobacteria bacterium
GGAGGCTGGGCAAGTTCCAGATCGCCGATGAGGGCAGTATTTTTCTTGACGAGATCGCGACGATTTCTCCCTCCACCCAGATAAAAATGCTGCAAATCCTCCAGGAGCGGTGGTTTACTCGGGTCGGTGGGGACGCGGCTATCGCCACCGATGTTCGGGTGGTCGCCGCGACCAATGTGGACCTGAAGGAATTGTGCCGGGAAGGGTCGTTCCGCACCGACCTTTTCTATCGGTTGAATGTCTTTCCCATCGAGCTGCCGCCGTTACGAAAGCGGCCGGAAGATATCCCGCTTCTCGTCGAGATATTTCTAGAGCGGCTCAATCGAACCTATAATAAAGATATTAAAGACATCGATTCTGAAGTGCTGGAGGTCCTCAAGTGCTACTCCTGGCCCGGTAACATCCGTGAACTGGAGAATTTGATCGAACGGGCTTATATCCTTGAAAAGGGAGCGCTTCTAACGGCCGAAAGCTTCCCCAGCGAGCTATTTACTCTCGAACCGCTGGGAACCGGCGGAACCAACAATAAAACCCTGCCTAGTTTAGCTGAGGTCAGAAAGAGGGCGGTGGAGCAGGCTGAAAGGCGCTATCTGCTGGAAGTGATGGCCATCAACAAAGGACGAATCGACCAAACAGCCGCCGCGGCTGGAGTCACCACGCGTCAACTGCACAATATTCTGACCAAATGCGGTTTGCACAAGGAAGACTTTAGATAATCGCTCAGCCATGACGCCGCGCCGCTGGATACCCGCCTTTTGCCGCCTTCTTTCAATTACCTATCAAAAGCATAACCACAGAGGACGCAGAGAAGAGTGAGAGGATGCAGAGATATCAAGAAATATCGGGAGAAAAAAAGCTCTGCGGTCCTTTTCATTGTTCTCTGCGTCCTCTGTTTTTCTTGAATCCTGGAACTCAAGATCAGACCCCCGGAATGACAAATGGTCATTTTTAGCTGCTCCCTCTATGCCATTTTAAGCAAAGTGAGAAACTTTAAGATATCTCACTTTCGTTCGTATGATAAGTAGACTGTATCCCCATCCCCAGCGGGGTGAGCGCAACGGCCCCGGCCTGGCCCATCTTTAAGTGATGTTCCTGGCGTGGCTGGGTGTCGAAGAACCCAAGGCACCGGAGCAGACATGAAAATTGAGCATAAGGCTATTTTCCTTTCGGTCATTTTTGGGCTGGCGGCCTGGGTATTGGACGCCCTGGCCGGTTATCTGCTCTTTTATCGCCAATCCTTCCTAGACAACCTGTTGTTGCATATTCATCCCCACGAAATCTATCATCGTCTGGTTGTCTCCGTTTCGTTTCTGCTGTTCGGACTTATCTGGTGGCGGCTGGAGATTGAGCGGCGGACCCTACGAGATTCGTTAGCCCGACAAGAGGAAAGATGGCGAGTGATGTTGTCTAATATCGGCGACGCGGTCATGGCTGTAGACACGTCATCAAAGATAGTCTTCATGAATCCAATGGCGGAACAGCTTACCGGCTGGTCATTTTCGGACGGCCAGGGCCGGCCCATAGAGCAGGTTTTTCACATCGTCAATGAATTTACCAGGCTGCCGGCTGAGAACATCGCGGACCGGGTATTACGGGACGGGGTGGTGGTGGGATTGGCCAACCATACCGTGCTCATCACTCAGACGGGGCAGGAAATCCCGATAGATGACAGTGCCGCCCCCATCCGGGACACCGGCGGGTCAATCCGCGGCGTGGTCCTGGTCTTCCGGGATGTCACGGTCCGCCGCCGAAAGGAGGAGGATCTTCGGAAAAGTGAAGCCCGGTATAGGGCTATGTTTGAAAACATGAGCAATGTTGTGGCCGTCTACCGGACGGAGGATGACGGTCAAAATTTTATTTTTGTCGACTTCAATCGAGCTGGAGAACGGATCGAAAACGTCAGTCGGGAGGAAGTCGTGGGGCAGAGTGTCCTGGATGTCTTTCCCGGCCTTAGAGAGTTCGGTTTGTTTGATGTACTTAAGCGAGTCTGGGCCACAGGGCAACCTGAACATTATCCGGTGACCTGGTATCAGGATGACCGGATCGCCGGATGGCGGGAAAACTTTGTCTATAAGTTGCCATCTGGAGAAGTTGTGGCGGTGTACAGTGATGAAACCCGGCGCCGGTTGGCCGAAGAAGCCCTGAAACAAAGTGAAGCCCGTTATCGGACACTTTTCAACGGGAACAACGACGGGGCATTTGTCTTTGGATTGCAGCCCGGTGGGGCCACCACTAAGTTCATCGAGGCCAACGAAATGGCCTGCCTGGCCCTGGACTATTCCCGCCAAGAATTATTGAACTTGAGACCGGAACAAGTTGGGGTGTGGCCGGACTCGGATAATAATGGTGATTTAACCACCAAACTTATATCTGACAGACATGTTCTATTCGAGACGATAACCCTGGGCAAAGATGGGGTCAAGAAATTGGTCGAGATCAACGCCCATTTGTTTTATCTCCATGACCAACCAGCGGTGCTGGCTACGGCGCGAGACATTACCGAACGAAAACAGGTGGAACAGCAACTCAGAGAGAGCGAAGAGAGATACCGGACGGTCATTGAAAGTTCCAGTGACGGTGTGGTCATTGTCGAAGGCGATACCTTTATCTTTGCCAACCAGAGAATGGCCGAGATACTGGGGCATGGTCGGCCGGGAGACATTCTGGGTCATAAAATATCCTTATTCATTCATCCCGATGACCGAAGCCGAGTGATGGATTATGCTTACAGAAGACAACAAGGTCAAGGAGCTCCATCGCGATATGACTTGCGGGCTTTGAGGCGGGACGGATCAATAATTTATGTAGAACTTTCAGCAGCGATGATTGCTTATTATGGTCGGCCGGTCTCGTTGGCCTTTATCCGGGATATCACGGCCCGGAGGCAAACGGAAGAGAGTATAGAACAGGAAAGGAAACGACTTACCGTCATCTTAGACGGAAGTCCGGTCCCGACGTTTGTTGTTGGCCGCAATCGGCTGGTCATGTTGTGGAATCGGGCATGTGAGGATTTGACTAAGATACCCAAAGAGAAAGTCATTGGCCGGCCGGTGGACTCAAGGATTTTTTACTCGGGTCTGTATCGCCCCGTCTTGGCCGATCTGGTTTTGGATA
>JADFYC010000449.1:0-487 GCA_015233295.1 Deltaproteobacteria bacterium
ACTATAGCTATGTCAAATTTGACATAGTTTCATGTCCTTAGTTGTCGAACTAAAATACTATATCGCATTGCAACAAAACTGATCTCAAGCGAAAATAAATCCGGGGCTAAAGAAAAGGCTTTTCTGACATGACTATTTGGTGCAACCTCTGCGTAAAATTTGTTGTGCAAGCCGGGTTTGGGGTGTGAGTTTCTCACGACATCCGCCACTTGGAAATGTGAGTTTTGCGGCAGATTGGATACCGGCTCACGGGCCTCGCTGACGGCTTTCAGACGGCTTTTTCCCTGTATGTAGATGTATCTGGGTGTTGTTCGGTGCCTGATATTGTTACAAAAAGCAGGTGGAAGACACTCAGGAGCGCTCTCTCACGCCGTAGACACGGGTTCGATTCCCGTTGGGACTACCACTACTTAGTTCGAAGCGCTTGAACAAAAAAAGCCGCCAATCATCCCAATTCAGGTATCAGCGGCTCCCATGATTTTTCAAC
>JADFYC010000449.1:517-3082 GCA_015233295.1 Deltaproteobacteria bacterium
TACTCACCAGCCTGTCCATCCCGCGGGTGGCCAGACAACTTGTTGTCCGGGTGGCTAACCACAAGAAGTCAGGTCAACTATGGTCTCTAATTCAAAAGCGCCGGCCATGGCCGCTCACGGTCTAGATGTGGCCGGTCCCCCATTGTTCACGGCGACAACCCAAGTTCCCTTTATCCATGCTTCCCTTATGGCTTCACGGTCTCATTCCAGATATCACGAGTGATCTTCCAGGTGCCGTCCGGCTGTTTCTTAAGGACAAACAGATAATGACCGGAGACCTGCTTGAAGGTTCCGCCCGCCTTTGGTGTATCAACCCGGGTGTAATCTCCGCTCACGAAAGCCCAACCGCCGCACACCTGGATTTCACCTGGTTTTAGCTCAAACTTTGACCGTACTCCGGCAAAAATGTTTGTATAACGGGCCAGGATTTTGTCTTTCCCGGCAATAGACGGCTCTCCAGGCGGCAGCCAAATGGCGTTGGGGTCAATGAGTTGATCCATGGCTTTTGCGTTACCTTGATTAAAGGCAGCATTAAAATCCAACCGCACCTTATCAATCGCCACATCGTCCTGTCCCGCAAGGACAAGGCCGCTACCCCATGTTAGCATAATGGACATGACGAGAACAAAAACTATGGATGGTGCATAAACTATCCGACTTTTCATTCTGATACCTCCTCCATTAGAGTATTGCCCAACGGTCAGACTAACAATCTCAGCCAAAACCAAATCATAACACCGCCAGAATGATCTGGCCTATCTTGATATAATCATCCCGCTTGACCGGAACAGCAGATGTTATCCGCCGGCCATTGACGGCCAGGCCGTTCTTACTGCCCAGATCTTCAATCCAGCATTGACCGTTACGGAAAAATACTCTGGCGTGCCGGCCGGACACGGTGGAATCATATGGCACGGCCAGGACATTATCCGGGGCGCGGCCGATAGTCAGGACATCCTCCGAAAGTGAGATTAGCCGGCCGTCTTCCGGACCGTTACACACCTGCAGCCCGTTTTCCATTAATGGCTTTGAACGATCAGCAGATTGCGGCCACAGTTCGGAGGCTATGGCCTGAATATCCAACTTAGGATTAAGCTCCCTGATCAAGCGTACCGGTAAGGATAGTCTGTTGTCCAAAATGAGACTTACCAGTTCTTCCATCTGGTTGGTATATAACGATTGCCATAGCCTGACCACAGCCGGGGTCAGGGGCCGGCCGGGCCATGAAGCTTTCAGTCTCCCGGTCCAGGACTGATCTCTAAGTACCGACAAAAAGTACTTCGACTTAATCCCCATCCGATCTTCCAGAAAACAACTCACCGGGTGATCTCTCCGGAAAGGAACTGCAAGCATATGTTCAAGTCCCACATAGGGATGGCCCCATTCTTCCGCAAGATTCTGAGCCGAGGTTAAGCAGGAACTCGAATCAATAACAGATGCTTTTTCGGAATAGGGTTGCATGGAGGTTAACTGAGTCGCATCATTATCTTGTATCCAGGCCTCAGTAATCGGTTTACCTTTGGGCGGGGGCGCCGGGTTTCCAAAATCAGCATCATGATGTTTTCCGACCACGTTCCAGACTTCATAGGCCGATCCATTCTTGTCATAACAATAAGATGCGTCGATGAAAACCGGCTCTAACTCTGGTTGAGTTCCTAAAATCAAATCGCGAAAAGCAGCCGAGCATAGAATGTGGTCACTATCTCCAAAATCCATGATCCGTTGCGCCTGATTGATCCCGTGGCCGATTATGTTGCTGTTTCCATTGATGTCATGGGAAATATATACTTCCCCGACATGAAGCCCGATTCTGAATCTAATCATGGGTGACTGGGTCTCGGCGCATAGTTGACAGAACCTGGTTTGAATAGATATGGCCAAATTGAGAGCAACTGCGGCTAAGTCTTGAGGCAACGCGATGGCCAGACCGTCTCCGGTCGGCAGGATGATACTGTCGCCTCTTGGGACCCGGTTGGAGTCCAGTCCGTTTAGGACCAGATCCTTCAGAACTTCCACGGCTTCGAGTTGATCATGCGCGGCCAGTAAGGAATATTTGACAATATCAAAGAAGAGAAAGGCAAATGAGGCGTTTTCACGTGTTGTTAGTGATGTCGGCATATTCATCACCCAAACCTGGAATCCTGCATTCTTGAAAAATCACAACCCGGACAACCCGGCCCGGCCTTCGGTCACCACCAGGTCGCCTTCGCAAAAACATGAGTAGTCGCCAACTCATGAGTGCAGGCCATGTTGGTTCACACATCGTTATCGCCAAAAGTTCCCTTTAGGGACGGTTATTCTAACAGTCTTTACGCCGTCAAGGGAAAACCAGCCATTGAGTTCTTTGCCGTCTCTAAAGGGAATATCCAGTTTATTTTCGCACGCGTTTTTGATATCTTGACTATTGAACTGAGCGTTCTTCATGGCCCATTACCATTCTCTCGCGGAGGAATTGTTTTATTAAAAGCCATTCCGGCAAAAAATTATCATCTTCCATCAACTCGTTATAGAGGGATTCAATAGAACGTTTAAGCAGATCCAAGGCATCTATCGCGTCGTCCTCGG
>JADFYC010000044.1:0-7713 GCA_015233295.1 Deltaproteobacteria bacterium
GATGGCCGCCGCTGGGGCTTCGCTCATTTCCACTACTTCACTGGCATGGTGAATGAGCAGCCTGTCCGGGTAACTCTTGCCGGCCAGTTCCTTTTTTATCCGCCGCTCATCCCCGACCAGGGTGACTTCATACTTAGACTCTCGTACCGCCATGACGGCCCCCTCCACCACTGCTTGAGGGGCATGGTCTCCGCCCATGGCATCAACGGCCACATTTATCATAATCTACCAACGCAGAAACAAACTCGAGTATATCCGTTTGCTGCTTCTTTTTATCGCCTGGTTATTGATCTGCGATCGTTAAGTCCGACCGCTGCCGTTATCAATCAGATGCCGGTAAGGATTTTTTCACCAGCATCTTTCTCCAACAGACTAGCCCTCAACTTCCAAGACGGCTTCACCCTTATAGACTCCGCAACTGGGGCAGACCCGATGGGGCATTTTGGGTTCATTACACTGGGGGCATAAGATCACATTCGGGAGGGTCACCCGATCATGGGACCGGCGAGTATTCTTTCTGGCTTTTGATTTCCTTCTTTTGGGAACGGCCACTTTATTCTCCTTCTTGCCCCTATTACCCGGCAGACGCCGTAAAGGGCTGTTAACTGCGCCGGAGAGGCGCTAAGAAACTCAATAGGTCTATAGAATAACCTTACAATAAATCTAACTGCCGAGGCGCATCGCCTTAGAAAAATTACTTCATCAGGTATCACTCTTGGGGCGTTCCAGCTTTTCTTTAAGAGAGGCCAACACACCAAATTTCGATTCTTTCCGCGCCGTTTGACATTGACATATTTCCTTATTCAGGTCAACTCCACATCTGGGACACAGGCCCCGGCAAGGCTCGACACAAATGGGCTTAATGGGCACGGATAACAAGATATTCTCCCGAACCACCCGGCCCACGTCAATTTCCTCTCCGTCATAAAAATCAAACTCCAGGTCGTCCCTGGTCAGTTCCATTTCATCGACGGAATTTTCTTCCTCCCTCGGGCTCAACCCCTGTTCAAAAGTCAAGTCCACATTATATTCAAACTCGGTCAGGCAACGGCTACAGACCAATGCCAAAGAGGTGACCACTCGTCCCGATAGGATGACATGCCGACCGGACTTTCTTACCCGAACCTCGGTCTGCACCGGCCGGCTCAGCACCACCGCGGCGCCCTGTTCGCTCCATTGGTCCTGGAGGTCGCCCAACCAAGCCGTATCTTTGGAGAAAGAAACTGTTAGACCATCATCAGGGATATCGGTAAATTTTACTTTCAAGAGACCTCGGCAAATTCCAAATGACTTCCAAGAAGCCTTGTTATCCTTGTTTAATAACTAGTTAGCTGTTATTATAAAAACGCTACGATCAAGCGTTAAAAGGATTAACTATATAAAAAGCGTTTTCTTTGTCAAGAGAAATTTAGCAGGTTCACCGGGCAAGCCAATTAAATTCTTTCAGCGACAGGCTTCATTCATAATAAAACCGGCCTCGGCTGTTTGGCTATAATGTTTTGTCAGAATAGAAACTCATCAGTCCAACAGACGAATATAATAATATTTTCTGTTATCTAACCATCGCCTTCAACCCTTGCACCTTGACCTTTTAGAAAAAACCCGCTATATCAATAGTCTTTAATGATGAAGGTCCGGGCGGGATGGATCTGTGATCTTGTTTCACCTTGTTACAGATTATTACAGATGAACCAGGCTCCCCCACGGGGAGCGCCACTCACGCCGGCCCAAGAAAAAAATTGATCTGGGGGGATTTTTTTTATGAATTCAGTCCGATACCATGATGTTCAAGATATTAAATTGTTGCGGTCAGCGCCAAGGGATGGAGGATTAGGATGAAAGAATCTATAGGACGAAATTTATCGGGCGTCTTGACCAAAGGCCAGCTCGTTCAACTCCTTGATACCGTTTTTAGATTATTGGATGAGGAAAGCACGAAAGCCGTACTGGCAGACTTAGGTGCTGACGTTTCAACTAAAGTAACGCAGGTTCTCTACGCTGAGCCGGAAGAATTGAAAAAACCTACACACCAAGAAAACGTAGTAGGAGTTTGGAGCAACCTATGGGATGACTTCGGCAAAGTATTGCCAAAGGTCGGCCACGCATCGAATGAACCCGACGACAAAGACGAACTGCACATCACTTCCCAGGTGTTAGGCTATACCGACAGCAGCCAGTTCATTTCGGACATGAATAAAGTGGCCAAGAAGATGCTGCCGTTATTAAAAATAATTCACGACCGTAAAGAGGAAAAAGAGAACCTCTTTTGGGATGCCCTTAAAAATATTGAAGACCGAATCAGATCTAATCCCGACTCCAAGATGGCCGCAGAAGGACCACGCAACGTGGGGTGGGCTTTTACCGAGTGCCTCATCAAGTGGACATGGCTTAGCGCCCCAGGCGCGGAGGCCTTCTTGAATCGGATGGTCCAGGTTACGAGTGAGTCGGAATTGGTTGATTTGGACGAAAAGACGGTCTTTGATTTCTTTTTCTCCCTGTCCGAAGATGAACAACGACAAATCTATGATTATCTCTCCCGGCAAGCCAACGATCCCGTTTGGAAAGAATATCTTCGCCCAGGGACCAGTATCTGGAGCCAAATATATCAAAATTATTCCAAAATATTCGACCACGCCGTTTATATTCAGGTCTGTCGAGACCTTTTTCACCAGAACTGGCACTACGGCCCGCCATTAATCAGCCATGCCGTTCAAAAAGATGATTTTGCAGAAGCAGATAGAATCTATGAGCAGACTATGGCCGGCGTAATCGGTCTGGAAAGCGGCCGTGTTTGGCGCCCTGAAGAGGATCTGTTGATGGCCGGCGCAAGAGTTGATCAGGCCCAGGTCAAAGAGACGATTCATGACCTGCTGACCGGCTGGATTGGTGCGGCCGAAAGACTGGGTCACATCTCCAGAGCGCATGCCTTGAAATTGCAGTTAGTCACATACCAACACCCGACAGACTGGGATAGATTCTCGGAAGAGGTCGAACAGGTTGATCGCGCAGCGGTATCTAACTTAATTGAGCAGTGGAAAAAGGTTGTCCTTGAAGCCACGCTGGGATCGGGCTTTAAGTCTATGGAAGAATCGAGTGACTGCTGGATCAAGTGGCTGATAGACGCGGGCCTGGATCAAGACAAGAATGCCGACTGGTTTTGCGACAAGACCACAACTTGGATAACCTCACTGACCAACGGGACACAAGACCTGACTAAAGAACGAGCCCTGCTCTTCATTCTGACTAGAGACCTGGCCGCACAGGGCGATCTCAAGAACATGTTCTCCAATTTGTTACGGATTGTGGAACGAGGACCACACGGACGAGCAGTCCATGACAAGAGTCGGCGAGTCTGGCTCAAACGACTGAGCGGAGACCATTTTATAACCCCATTGACCAACTTTTGGGCAAAAAACGTGGTTAAGTTTATTCCCAACCCGGGTGGGGAACACAAATCCGACTATACGACCCATGCCATGTGGCTGGCGGCCACCAAAGAGCTTGATCCGATCTCCTTTCAACGGATAATCGATCAATGGAAGAATGATTATAAGCTAAGGAGAAATCTCTGGAAAGCGATTGGCGAAGGAGGAATCCCCTTAAGATAGAACCAACTCGATAATGACACGTGGACTATGCTGGAGACGAAAAGGCATGAAAAATCATACCTGCCCCTGGTGGCTGGCCTATACTTTTGATCATCGATTACGGCGCCTTCTTCATAATCCCGAAAGGTTATTGGGCGGCCAAATCAAACCGGGGATGACAGTGCTGGATTTGGGCTGCGGTATGGGTTTTTTTTCGATTGGGATGGCCAGGTTAGTCGGCTCAGAAGGACGAGTCATTTCAGTGGACGTCCAACCGGACATGCTTCGAGTCCTGCTTGGCCGGGCCGAACGGGCGGGGTTGGCCGATCGTATTCAGCCCCACCTTTGCCATGCGGATCAGCTCGGCCTATCAGTCAAGGCGGACTTCGCCCTGGCTTTTTGGATGGCCCACGAAATTAACGATCGGGTGGCGTTCTTTAACCAGGTTCGCGGCTGTCTACGAAGTGGAGGCCGACTCCTGGTCGTGGAACCTGTAATTCATGTGACCGGCCGGGACTTTCGGACTGTTGAGGATTCGATAACCGCGGCTGGATTTGCCCCTTTAGATCAGCCTCGGATTCGTTTGAGCCGGGCCAGATTCTTTGAAGTAATATAACGCAATGATTACGTTTGATGTTGAGCCAAAATCATATCGGGTCTGAGAGGGACTAAAGACCGGTGAAACACAACCCACATTTGGATTGAACCCAACTCATCTTCATTTGGAGGGTCGTCGTGAGTGAGCTGAAAGAAAGAACCATGCCCGCCATCTTCCAGTCTCAGGTGAGAGCATTGGGAGACCGCGCCTGCGTTGCCTATAAGAAGAACGGCGCATACGTTGACATCTCCTGGAATGTGATGAATGAAATGATCCGGAATCTGGGTTCCTATTTAATTTCTCAAGGTATCAATCCCGGCGACAATGTGGCTGTCTTTTCTCCCAATCGATACGAATGGTGGCTGGTGGACCTGGCCGTGTTATCCATCGGCGCGGTAAATGTACCCATCTATGCCACCAACTCGGCTGAAGAAGCGCATTACGTGTTGGATCATTCAGAAGCCAAAATGTGCTTTGTCGGCACCCCAAGCCACCTCCAAAAGGTGATGGAAATAAAGGGCAGGCTACCTCATCTTAAAAGCGCCATCATCTTTGACCTACCCAAAGAACCTGTGCCTGAAGTGAAGACGTTGACCGAGGCCATGAACGAAGGCGCAGCCCGGGACAACCAGGCCGAATTTGACCGCCGATTGGAGGCCATTGATCCAGGGAGCCTGGCTACCGTCATCTATACCTCCGGCACCACGGGAAATCCCAAGGGAGTCATGCTGTCCCATGCCAATTTTGTAGCCAACGTGGATCAAGTCCTGACCGATTTCGGCAACTACCTCACCAGCGAAGACATCCTTTTATCATTTTTGCCCTTATCCCATTCCCTGGAAAGGACTGCCGGCTACTATCTGGCCATTGGTATCGGGGCCAAGGTGGCATTTGCCGAAGACTTTTCAAAAATCCAGCAAAACATGGTGGAAGTCAGGCCGACCTTGATCATCAGCGTCCCCCGGTTGTATGAAAAAATCCATGCCGGCATCTTAGCCAAGGTGGCCACAGCCGGTCCCATCAAGAAAGCCCTGTTCAACTGGGCCATGGGTCTGGCCGTAGAAGGTTTGCCCTATATCTGCCACAATAAACCCATGCCGCTGACGCTTTCCTTAAAATACTCCCTGGCCGACAAATTGATTTTCTCCAAATTGAAAGCAGCCTTGGGATTTGATAAATTGAAACTAGCCGTTTCGGGCGGGGGACCGCTTTCTGCCGGAGACGCTAAATTTTTTCTGGGCATGGGCATTATCATTCTGGAAGGATTTGGGTTGACCGAGACTACGCCGATTCTCACAGTCAACCGATTGGGGCTGATTAAACCTGGAAAAGTGGGCCAGGCCATGAAGGACACCATCCTGACCACCGGAGAGGATAGCGAACTGCTGGCCAAGGGGCCCCAAATAATGTTGGGCTATTATAAAAATGAGGAAGCTACCAAAGAAGTTTTTACCCCGGACGGTTTTTTAAAGACAGGTGATATAGCGGCCATGGATGAAGATGGCTACTGGGCGATTACCGGCCGGATTAAGGACATCATCGTCACCTCCGGCGGCAAAAACGTTTCTCCCCAGAACATTGAAAATAGCCTGAAATACTCCCATGTTATCGAACAAGTGGCGGTTATTGGGGATCGACGAAAGTATCTTTCCGCCCTGATTATTCCAAATTTTGAAGAGTTAAGCAAGTGGGCCGGGGAAAAGAACATTTCCTTTAAAGACAACAAGGACCTGATCGAAAACGACCAGGTCTTGAAACTCTACGAACAGGAACTGGCGGAGCGTACCAAACAGTTTGCCAGGGTGGAACAAATCAAAAAATTTCGACTGTTAGATTCGGAATGGACTCAACTCACCGGTGAACTGACTCCGACACTCAAGGTCAAAAGACGGGTTATAGAAAATAAATACGCCAATGAAATAAAAAGCATGTATCAGCCGGAGGTTCCAGGGAAAAATTGATCAGTCAGTCTCTCTCCGTTCATCAAGTTCCACATAAACCGTCACCTTCTTCAGGAATTCTTCGGACAAGATCGTGGAACTGTTAGTCTGATAATCATAACCGACCTGAACCGATTCCCCCTTGGCGTAAATTATGGACTCATCATCCCGGTCGATCAGTTGGTACCTGAAATCAAACCGCTTGTTCCCAACGTAGCTGATCCACATTTGCACCGCCACTTTATCCCGCAACGTGACCGGCCTGAGATAATCACAACTGACATGGGCCAGAATAAAATTGAATTGCCGGCCCTCCGGTCTATCAGACAATTGAAGGAAAAACGCTTTCCGCCCCTCCTCAAAGTAGGTCATATACACTGCATTGTTGACGTGCCCCATCGCATCCAGATCACGAAATCGAACAATGACATCAGTAATAAATTTCCTGTGGCCAGTCATTAATCGGCTCCTTTAACTTAATTTAATCTATTGCCTCAGGCCGGGCATTGTGATAACAAATTTCGGGTTGCATGCTGCTTGTTACTGGTCACTCGTTGAAGACAACAAGCAACGAAAAACCAGCAACCATGTCACCTCGCAACCCGTAACCCGAAACCCGTAAGAGGAAACATGAATGGTTATGCCCTGGTCATACTCTTCACGCTGCTCATTGAGACCCTGTTAAGTCTGGCGGCGGATCTGCTGAATCTGAAGAACCTAAAGGATGAATTGCCCACGGAGTTCCTGGGCGTCTACGACCCAGACCGATACCGTCTGGCCCAGGAGTATCTTCGGGCAAATACCCGGTTCGGTCTGGTCACTTCCATCTTTGATCTGGCCGTCGTGCTGTCATTTTGGTTGTCAGGTGGATTTAACTTTATAGATATCTGGGTGAGGGGGTGGGGTTACGGCTCGGTCATCACCGGGTTGATTTATGCGGCCATCTTGATAGGGGCTAAGAACTTGTTGACTCTCCCTTTCCAGATCTATGCCATTTTCGTGATCGAAGAACGTTTTGGATTCAACAAAACGACACCGACCACTTTTGTTAAGGATACCCTCAAGGGCATTGCCTTGACCGTTGTTTTAGGCGGCCTCCTCCTGGTCTGCGTCCTATCCTTTCTTGAGTCCGCTGGTGGTAACGGCTGGATCTACTGCTGGGTGGCGACTACCGTTTTCATTCTGGCGATATATTTTGTTGCGCCCACGTGGCTCCTGCCATGGTTCAACAAATTTGATCCGTTGGAGGAGGGGACGTTGAAGTCGGCCATCATGTCCTATGCCCAGTCCGTAAAGTTCCCATTGGAAAATGTTTTTGTTATGGACGGCTCACGGAGATCCACCAAATCCAACGCCTTTTTCACCGGATTTGGCCGGCACCGTCGGATCGCTCTATTCGACACCCTGATTGCCCAGCACACAGTGCCCGAACTGGTGGCGGTCCTGGCCCATGAGATCGGCCATACCGAGGCGCGGCACGCGGTCAAGCAGATGGAAGGCGCGATCGGTTACACGTCGCTCATGTCGCTTGCCGAGGTCCTGGACCCGCGCGACAAAGAGAAGAAGGACGCCGAATGGAAATACCTGA
>JADFYC010000044.1:7723-15447 GCA_015233295.1 Deltaproteobacteria bacterium
GGGACGGCCTGTTTCAAGCCTTCTACATGGAACACCATTCAATCTATGCGGGATTGATTTTTTTTGGACTGCTTTTCTCACCGGCAGAATTCATAATGTCAATCTTCATCCAGATCATGTCTCGAAAAAACGAGTCCGAAGCAGACCGGTTCGCCGTTGATACCACCGGAGATGCCGATTCACTGGCCACGGCCCTGAAAAAGATTTCCGCCCAGCACCTGAGCAACCTAACGCCACATCCACTTTATGTATTCTTGAATTACTCCCATCCCCCGATCATGGACCGAATTAAAGCCATGCCTAACCGACATTGATACAACAATGCGACGCCGGATTCCGCCATTTCCCCAAAAAGCAAAACGCACAGGACGCGTATATTTCTAACCAATTGAATATATCGATCTATCTGGGCAGGTCAAGGCCAAAATAAATCAACATATCATCTTTGTTCTTTACGTCCTCTGCGTCGTGCTTTTTCTCAAATGTTGAAATCAGGCAATCGGCCAATCGGTGGATTTATTTCTTGTCTTCTTCAAACTCAATATCCAGATCATCGAGCTGGCTTAAGTCCCCTTCGATCTCTAACTCCAGATCGCCCAACCCAGTCGAGGAAGCGGCCGTTTTCCGAGTCACGGCAACGGGCGAGGTGGTCTTGGCCTTGACCTTGCGGCTGGGGGCCGGCTGTGCTTCTCCCGGCATCAGGAGATCAGTGCCGCCTTCGGGTTCCAGACTGAAATCCAGGTCATCGTCTTTTAGATCAAAGTCCATTTCCTCGGCCGCAGATGAGGGCCCGACGGTGATTTTCGGGGCCGCCCCGGGGGTAAACATCAGGGTCTCTTCAACCGACTTGCGACGGGCCGGCTTTGGCCCGATTTCATCAAAATCATCCGGAACGGACAAATCATTGTCTAAGGCCATCTCATTTGCTCCTTCATCTTCCAGGAAAAGAGAAAGTTCCTCTCCGCTGTTCGTTTGGCCGGGTTCATCCACGCCCAGGCCCATGTTTGTTTCTTCGGTGAATTCCGGCTCATCATCTTCGGAGAAAGATATCTCCGGCTCATCCAGATCGTCATCCGGGTCCATGGTCAGGCCCAGACTATCGTCTTCATCCTTATCCACAGATAAGTCCGTATCCGGCCCGTCGAGAAGAGGTAATCCGCTATCCGTATCCTCATCTGACTGATAATCCGGCTCGTAGGGACCGGTACCGAGGTCCCCCGAAGTCTCATCAAGCAAGGCGCCCAACAAGAAAGGCGTTTGAGGCTTCATCACGGGCAACGTCCACGCGGCGCCAACGGACGCTAACTCCCGCTGGCAATGAGGGCAATTCTCATTATAGTCAAAGCTGATGAAGCCACATTTAGGGCATTTCATGGTGGTCCTCCGTGGTCAAACGAGGCAAATATATATGAACAATTTGAGGCGTTGATTTGATGACCTCTCTCTTCATTTTATATAATCCAACAAAAGATTGTCAAACAAAATATAACTATGGAAAATCTTCTTCTTTCTTTAGGATTATGTATTGGCCACCGAAATCAGACACCTTTTGCCTGCGCCCAAACATTCCGTCCTAACGGATTTCACCGCCCACCACCAGTTGCCTGATCCTGATCGTCGGTTGGGCGTCAGCCACAGGAACACCCTGGCCGTCTTTACCGCAGGTGCCCAGAGAAAAACCCAGATCGCGGCCCACCAGGTCAATGTCCAGCATTACTTTCGGTCCGTTTCCTGTTAAGGTCGCGCCCCGGACAGGACGTCCCTGACGGCCGTTTTCAATCAGATAGCCTTCGCTAACCTCAAAAACAAAGTCGCCGTTAATTGTGTTGACCTGCCCCCCGCCCATCTTCTTAACCAACAGCCCGGTCTTGGTTTCGGCTATAATATCATCGGGATTTGCCTGGCCGGGCAGGATGATCGTATTGCTCATGCGAGGAATGGGATGGTTCCGGTAAGACTCCCGGCGGCCGTTTCCGGTCATGGGATATCCATAACGGATCTTGGACAGGTGGTCGGACATATAACCAGTCAGGATACCCTGGTCGATCAGCATCGTTCGCTGTCCCGGCGTCCCTTCGTCGTCAAAAGCATAACTACCTCGTCTACTCGGCAGGGTGGCATCATCCACGACAGTAATGGCTTCCGCGGCCACTCGTTGTCCGAGTTTGCCGGTATAGACCGAAAGTCCCTCTCCGGCCAAGTCCGCCTCCAGGCCATGCCCGACAGCTTCATGGATCATGGTGCCGCCAGCCTCACTGGATAGCACCACCGGCATAGCCCCACCCGGAGCCGGTTCCGCCTCCAGCATTAGAATGGCCCGTCTGGCTGCAGTTTCGGCCACGCGTTCGGGCAAATCTCCATCTAATAATTCAAAGCCCATTATTCCGCCGACAGGTTCATACCCGGTCTGGATAATATTTCCGGCTGCGGCCACCACCTGGACCAGAAACATGGTCCCGATCCTGGTTTCTTCGGCTATCCGGCCCTCGGCATTGGCCACGACTACTCGTTGCACCCTATCTGCATAAACCACCTTGACCTGCCGAATACGGCCATCATAAGCCCAGGCCCGTTCATTGGCCCGCATCACCGCCTCAGTCTTCCGGGGGATACCGATGCCGGCCGGATCACGCTCAATGGAAAAGACTCGTCCTGGAGAAGAAATCCGGTAGTCGTCGGCCGCTGAACCGGGCTGGGCCTGGAACACCCCCTTCAGGCGCCCGGCCAATTCCAGGGCCTTTTCTTCTGTAACGGTGCTGGAGTGAGCGTAAACCGTGCGGTCTCCCACAATGGCGCGCAACCCCATGCCCCGCTCTCCCCCGGCAATAATCCGCTCGATTTTGTTTTCTTCACACGCTATGGACACAAGCTGTCTTTCCTCAAAAAACAGGTCGGCAAACGAGCCGCCGCCTTGCAGCGCCCGGTCAAATACCTTCTTCAGATTGAAGTTCCCAATCACTTGATCATCCCCCGCGACCGTCAAACACAGTCGTCAAAATAAAAGTCAAAAAGCACAACCCAGAGAACATGAAGTTTTCGTGTAACTTTATAGAAACCAAAAGAAACTGGCTGCATTCTCTCTTCTTTTCTATGAATCCTCTGCGTTATACTTTTTTAGGATACTTCCTGGTCTGGTTTGTCACTCAAGACCTTTTGCCTTTCCAACAAACGAGGCTCGGTCACCAGAGCCATAAAAATCACCAGGGCCAAAAAAGCAATGACGATCATCACCCCAAAGGCATGAGGGTATCCGGCCTCGCGAATCAACCATCCGGTCAGGAGCGGACCAAACGCAAATCCCCCACTCATCCCCAGTTCCACCAGGCTCATGGCCCGCCCCATGGCCCGCTGTTCCCTGCCCACTTCAGTCACGATGGCCATCAGCGGAGGAATAACAAATCCCCCACTTAGGCCCATCAGGACATTGGACCAGACCAGGTCGTTAAATCCAGTGGCCAGTACCAGGAATTCAAAACTCCAAATCAAAAAACCGATACCGATCAGGATCAGATGCCGACGATTGAACCGATCCGCCAATCGCCCTACCGGCGAGGACATTAGGGCTGCGATCATCACATTCATAGTCAGCAGGAGCCCGATCTTGGTAGGACTTTGACGCAGTTTCTCCGAGGCAAACAGGGGCAAAAAAGCCCAGACGGCACTGTAGCACATTGATATGGCGAAACGAGACAAAAAAATTCCTCTGAAAGCTCTATTCGCCAATAAGCTCCCGTAGGTGCCGGAAGAGTCGGCCGGTTGAGGGACGGTCCGAATTGAGTTAGAGCCGCCCAACTGGTCCCGAGGAAGCAAGGTCAGGCAGAACATAAACCCGACCAGCGTGCAAAAACCCAAGGCGATGAACACACTATTCATCCCCCATAAGTCCATGAACATCCCACCCAGGAAAGGGCCAAGACTGATACCTCCCATCAACGCGAGGTTGATCAACCCCATAAAGGATCCGGTCTTGCCGGGTGGGGCCAGTTCACCCATAATGGCCATGGCCACCGGGATAACCAACGTCGATCCCATCCCCTGACAAAACCTGATACCACTCAGGGGATAGGGGGAGATCGTCAGGCAATAGGCCAGAGAGCAAACGATGTAGATCAGCAGCCCAATCAGAATAAGCCTCTTGCGGTTGTACCGGTCCGCCCAATGGCCGGCCAGGGGAGCGAAAAGCATCCGAGAGAGAGGGAATGAAGCGAAAATCAGCCCCACTTCCAATCGAGAGGCGCCCTTCCAAGCGGCATACATGGGCAACAATGGAGCGACAATCCCTATCCCCAACATCGTGGCAAATACGGAAAGCATCAAGGCCAGGACAATCTTTGAAACATCTTGCGGCGACGCGGAAGGCGTGTGGTTGGACGCCGGCGACCCGGAAAAGGTCTCATCAGGGATTTGGTGCGAAGTTTTTAGCAATTAAACGGCCTTATTAATTAGTTATAGATTATATCAGACCAACGCCGAAAGTCGTTGAATGCTATCCTGCCCGCCCGGCACTTCAGCCTGCCCGGAAAAGCTATCGGTAAGTTGGGCGCCATCCCATCCACAGCATTACAAAGGGAGTACGTTTTGATCCGTGAAAAGTCAAGTGATTTGGAGCCGCTCTCGATCCAAAATGTCCGATCTGCAAGTCACAAGGACATGAAATAAGCGGTACTTGGAGTTATCTATCCGGAACACAGGTTGGAATAATGTCTTACCTGGTGGCCGTGTGGGGTGCGAGTCACAAGTATCATAGAAGTTTTTGCCCGCCATTTATTTTTTTTGTTGACAATAATTTTTGCATCTATTTATGTATGCCTTCCCCACACTGGCGAAGGAGGGCGCGAGCACCCAGAGTATTGATCTTCGCAACGGCTACCTGGATGGCTTTAAGGAAAAACCAGTTACAAAGTTACGAAGTGACCAAAACGGACCAACCAATGGTAATCAATTAAGAGTTGACCTGCAAACGAAAGCAAAGGGAAGCAACATGAAAAATATGAAGTTGGGTGTAAGAGTGGCTGCAGGTTTTGGGCTCCTGATCACTGTTTCTCTAATCATGGGCGGATTCACCTTTTGGAATCTGGGGCAGGTGGAAAAGACAGCGCTGACCCTGTCAGCCGAATTTGTTCCGGAAATGAGGGTGGCCAATAATCTGGAAAGATATTTTGCCGCAGCCATGTTCAGTATGCGCGGCTACGCCCGGACGGGAGAAACATCCTACCTGGATGAGACGTGGCGGCATTTTGAAAATGTTAAAAAATTTGTCGGTGAAGCAAAGGACCTGGCCGCCAAATCATCGCATTTTGTCAATCTCAAAGAAGCTGCCGGAAGGGCGGAGACACTGGCCGTGGAATATGAGAAGTTAGTCCGGACCTCCGCAGACAAAAGAAAAGAAACCATCGAGATCAGAAAAACGCTGGATGACACCGCCACCGTTTATATAAAAACCGCCACCGACTTTCTGGACAGCCAACTCGAACTGATGCGGAAAGAAATAGCGACGGGGCTGGACCCGGCCAAGCTCAACGAACGCTTGCACAAAATCGTAGTAGTCAACAAGATCGCCGACCTGGGTGACGCCGTTAAGCTGGCCTTTTTCAAATTCCAGGCAACGCGTGATTCTGCCGTAATTCAAGATAATTTAAATAACTTCCAGACGATCCATGAGAATCTGAATCGCTTACGGCCCATGACCAGACAAGAGGCCAATCTAAAACAAATTGACCAGATTGAAAAAGCATCTAAAACTTACGAAGCGACCCTAAACGCAGTGCTTAACAATTTGTCCTTTCAAGAAGAGCTTGATCACAAGCGCCAGGAGGTGGGCAATCGCCTCTTGGTCGAAACCAAAGCGGTTGCTGAAAAAGGAATGGAAGACACCATCAAAGCGTCTGGGGAGTCGTCGGCCTCACTGGGCCGCGTCGTCGCAGTGATAATCTCCGGGCTGGCCGCCTTTGTTCTCCTCAGTATCGTCATTGCCCTGATTATTACCCGAAGTATTACTCAGCCGATCAAAAAGACCATAGCCATGCTCAAAGAAATCGCTCTGGGTGAGGGCGATTTGACCAAAAAGCTTAAATTGACCCAAATCAACTGTTCCAAAATTATGACCTGTAACCAGCCGGAATGTCCCTCCTACGGAAAGGAATCAGAATGTTGGATTGAGGCCGGCTCAATGTCTCTTACCCCCAAATGCCCCCGGATTATCAGCGGTAAAATTAAGGATTGTACTTATTGCAAAGAAGTTTACCGGAAATCGGTGAACACGGAGTTGGACGAATTGGCTGCCTGGTTCAACTGCTTCTTGCTCCGAATCCGAAACATGGTCCATCTCGTCACCACTCAGGCAACCCAACTGAAATCATCTTCCAAGGTCTTGGCCGACACATCTCAGGAAGTGGCTGCGGATGCTCACCAACTCAGTGAAAGCGCTCAATCGCTAGCGGCCGGCTCAAAGCAAATGCAAACTAATATGAACACTATCGCCTCATCCACCGACGAAGTCACCGACCGGATGAATGCCATTGCGGCAGCCATCGAGGAACTGAATACCTCGTTCCGTGAGGTGTCCGACAATACCCACAACGCGGCCCTAAAGACGGGCCAGGCGGCCAATTTAGCCGATAAGACAGGTCATATCGTAGACGAGCTAAGTAGAAGCTCCAACGAAATAACTTCCATTACCAGGGCCATCGTAGATATTGCCGAACAGACCAAACTCCTGGCCCTCAATGCCACCATCGAGGCGGCCAGAGCCGGCGAAGCGGGCAAGGGATTTGCCGTGGTGGCCAATGAAGTTAAGGAGTTGGCTAAGCAGACCACCGACTCCACGGATCATATCCAAACGATGATCGACAACATCCAGCAGAACTCGGCTACCGCGGCCTTGAGTATCAACGACATCATCATGCAGATAAAAGAACTCAATGAAATTACAACTACTATCGCCTCAGCGGCGGAACAGCAAACCTCGGTCAGTGGCGACCTGGCCCATAACGCGGCCCAATCCGCCGTCCTATCCGGTCAGTCGGCCGACAATGTGACCCAGGGATCCGAAGTATCCCAACATATCATCCAGAATATCGATCAAGTGGCCCTGTCCGCCGCGGCCACCCTCGACGCCATCGAAAGAAACAGAGCCGCGGCCCATGACATCTCCGGCGTAGCCGATGGTCTGGCCTCAATGGTGGCCCGGTTCAAGGTCTAGTCGGACATCTGAATAACGCACGTCGGCCCGAGAAGCGACAGGTGAGATTAGCGGTGATTATCTGACCATCCGGGCCGACTGCGCCAGTGCCTCAGCCCTGGAACCTTTTTTATTCACTCTTGACAGTCAGACCATCGAAGTGCGTTTGCGCATCGGATTTTGTCCAGAGCCCGATTCCACCCGGCTCCGTAAAAGTAGAATCATCTGCGTCCAGAACCTTCTTCCGATCAAAATAAACCTCGATACGGCTGCCCCGCATAGTGACGCGCAGGGCATGCCAGCCTGGGGCCGACTTGATGGTTACACCCCCTATCTGACTACGGTTACCATTCTTCACTTTATAGAGATTATAATTATCCTCAAGCGGATTGAACCGGGCGACGTAGTAGTTCTTTCCATCCTTTGCCCGCCACACCAGGCCTCCGCCCTGATCTTCCGCTCCGGCCACGGCTTTCATCGAAACCGTCAAATCGATGTCTTTATAGCTTGTGCCGCCAATGAGGATGAGATTGAAAGTCGAGCC
>JADFYC010000450.1 GCA_015233295.1 Deltaproteobacteria bacterium
GTATATTGAGAGCTATTATACTATATAATATCATATAATACAACAAAAAAGCAGGACTAATATGGCATATTTTGGGTATGCACTAAGTTAAGAAAAAACCTCTCGAAGAGTTTTGCAAGAGGCTCAACTGGAAATAAAAAGAACCTGTCGGCGTCCTTTCTGTTTCCTCTGCGTCCTCCGTAATACGCTTTTAAAACGGCTGAATGAAGACTAATCCCATTAATCTTGAATTATACTCTAACCCCTAGTACTCACGTCATAAAACTTTCCTTGCCACAGATCTCGCTCCGTCAGGTCACCTTTGATTTCTTCCAGATTCCTTTGTTTTTCTAGAGCCCAGGTCGGGGCCCGGAGAAATTCTCTGGGCGGATCACCGGTCAACCGCATCACGACCATCTCCGGCCGAAGATAACCCAGGAAGTCTCCGACCAGACGGACATAAGCCGCCCGGGTCAAGGGTTGGTACTCTCCCCGAAGATACATCTGATCCAGAGCCGTTCCTTTGACTATGTATAAAAGGTGGATCTTGACCCCAGCCACCGGTAAGGCGGATAGATGTTGGGCGGTGGCCATCATGTCATCCGCCGATTCTCCCGGCAGACCCAGAATGACGTGGGCGCAGATCTGAACCCCGGTGCCCTGAAGGCGGGTCACCGCGGTCACAAAATCAGCAAAGGTGTGCCCTCGGTTGATCAGGGCCAGGGTCCGGTCATGGGCGGATTGCAGGCCAAGTTCCAGCCAGACCAGGTGGGTCCTCGCGTATTCAGCCAGCAGGGCCGCGACTTCCGGTGAAACACAATCCGGCCGGGTGCCGATGAACAATCCGACTATGTCTGGATCGGCCAGAGCCTCATCATAGAGTTGCCGGAGTCGGGGCATAGGGGCGTAGGTATTGGTATAAGACTGGAAATAGGCGACGAATTTACTGACCTTGAAGCGCCGGCTCAAGCCTTGTTTGAGCGTTCGGATTTGTTCGGTGAGAGACAGACCCTGGCGGGCCAGGCCGGTTCCGGAGCCGTGGTCATCGCAAAAGATACACCCTAAGGTGCTGACGGTCCCATCCCGATTTGGGCATGACAGGTGGGCGTCCAGGGATATCCTGTGGATTTTACACCCAAATGTCCGAGTCAGATATGTCTTAAAGTCATAGTACCGCGGCGTAGGCTGATTAACCGCGGTGGGTCTGGTTCTGGTGGGATTAGAGGTCATAGCACAGGTGCGGGCAAAGAAAAAATTACACTTTGATATTGATAATGGTCCCGGTCATTTCGTTTTGGGTTTGAATGGCCTTGACGTTAAATTTGGCTTTGTTAGCATCGGCCATCAAGCCGACCATCTCCGCGGTCAGGTCGGTGTTGGATCCCTCAATGGGCTTGCCGCCTCGGATATCTGTGATCGGACCAGGGCTGGTATCCTTTTTGACGGTCAGTTTGGGTTGACCATCGGGGCCGGAATCACTGGTCGGGATCAGGCTTTTAAATGACTCGGTATTGAGATTGGCCAAATTATTGGCTCTAACGCCAATGCTGTCAAAGGCCGAATTCATGCCGGCTAAAGAGGAACTAATGCCGTTTACCATATCCTGTCTCCAGTCCGTCAAGTTGCTGCCGGTGGGGAAGTAGATTCTTGATGAAGAAAAATCTTTATATTTTATTTTAAGTAGTATATCATAACGACGATGGAGTGGTCAAAATAATTTACAATAAGTTACAGCTAATCTTTTTTTCGCCTTTGCCGATAATGGGTTTATGAGTTCCGAAAAAAATCGGCCCCCAGCCGGGGCATCACCGACGGGCCTTAACCCTGGCATCGAGGAGAAATCATGAAGATATCGACCGACAATCAAATCGTCCCATCACTGGATAAGACACAGAAGCCCAAGCAAACCCAGACGGCGGCATCTTTTGCCGACATCTTGAAGCAGGTGTCTGCCGCGGCCGGGCCCGAGACGGCCTCCCAGCTAGCTCCCGGGTTGGACCAACTCAACCTGCTTCGCCAAACCGCCTTGAATCCGCTGGACGTGGCCAACTCCCAACAAAGTGCCTTGAATCCGTTAGACGTGGCCGGCCTCCAACAAACCGCCTTGAATCCGCTGGACGTGGCCAACCTCCAATCCCGGGAAGCACCGTTACAGGCGACCGAGAGCGTCCTAAGTCTGCTGGATAAGTACGCCGCCGCCCTGGGAGATCCCAACATGTCTTTAAAGGATATCGCCCCGATAGTCTCGGCTATGGATCAAAAAGCCCAGTCTATGATGCAGGCCATGGCGCAGTTGCCCGACGGCGATAACCTCAAGGACCTGATGGCCCAGACCGCGATCACCACCAACACGGAAGTGATTAAGTTCAACCGGGGTGACTATCTTTAGCTTGAAAAGATGAGGTGACGGCAGAGGCGAGGTATTTGAGAGCAAACGTTTAAGAGCAAGCGATGGTCATCGATTTCAAGACCTACTTTGAGTTGCCAAGTGTTCTGATGTCATCTGGTTAGGTTAACGGTAACTCAATTCTGACCACCAGGACGTCGGCAGTTTCCTTAAACACGTCTACCTTGCCCCCATGCCGGTGGATGATTATCTTAACCAAAGGCATATCCAAGGCCGTCCAGTTGGTTCCGGCGTCAATATGGGGATAAAAATATTGTTCCACATCCTCGTCCGAAATATATGATATCTGATACTTGAAAACTATCACCAGATGGTCGTGGTCTTGGTTGGTGGAGATATCCAGGTGTCCGCCCTCCGGCATTGAACCGACGGCATGTTTAAATATGTTTTCGAATACCTGGCTGATCCGGTCTTCATCGGCTCGGATGTGGGGAAGGTCCGGGGGCAGGTCTGTTTTCCAGGTCATCCCCTTCGATTGCAAGTGTTCCTCCAAATTATTTAGCCACAGATATAAAAGCTCATTTATGTCCACCTCGGCCAGGCATAGTTCAAAAGGTCTGATGGAAGCAAAGAGGATGGTTAAAAAGCTTTCTATTCTGGCTACTTCGTTTACGATAATGTTAGCCGTCTGGTGCCGGTGGTCATCCTCCGGAAAAGAATCTCGGAGCCGGCGGGAAAATCCACCCACCGTCAAC
>JADFYC010000451.1 GCA_015233295.1 Deltaproteobacteria bacterium
TCAATGACGTATCCGCGGTCGCTCAATCTCAGGGCCACCTTCTGATTCTGCTCGGCCAGGAGCACGGTCAGCCCTTTTTGCTTTAGCCGGGCGATGTGTTCCTCCAACATCTTAACCATGATCGGAGCCAGACCTTCGGTGGGTTCATCCAGTAGCAACAGCTCGGGATTGGTCATTAAGGCCCGGCCGATGGTCAGCATCTGCTGTTCCCCGCCGCTCAGAAAGCCGGCTTTGCGGCGATCCAAGGCCCGGAGAGGCGGAAAAAAATCATAGACACTGTCGATGGTCCAGGAATCCTGACCGCCGGTTCGTCTTTCCGATATCTCCAGATTCTCAGCCACGGTTAAGTCGACGAAAACCCTTCGGTCGTCCGGGACGTACCCGATCCCCATCCGGGCCATAAGATAAGGCTTTCGGCCGGCCACGTCCTCCCCTTTAAACTTGATCGTGCCCTGGCGGGGGGGAGTCAGGCCCATGATACTCTTCATGGTCGTGCTCTTCCCTGCCCCGTTCCGGCCCAAGAGGCAGACGATCTCGCCCCGGGATACAGTTAGGGACACATTGAACAGGATATGGCTGAGGCCGTAATAGGTGTGGATGCCGGTGACTTCAATCATTCCTCCTCCCCCCCCAGGTAGGCCTCCTGAACCATAGGATTGTTCTTGACCTCATCCGGCGTCCCTTCCACAATGGTCCGGCCCATCTGCATGACCATGATCCGGTGGGAGATGGAAAAGACCAGTTCCATGTCGTGCTCACAAAACAAGATGGTCAGGCCCAGGTCCGCCGTCATCCGATGAATCAACTTAATTACGCTGGCTGTTTCTTCGGCTGACATCCCGGCGGTGGGCTCATCTAGAATCAATAATTCCGGCTTGTTCCCCAGGGCAATGGCCATCTCCAAAACCTTCTGGTCGCCATAGGAGAGTGATCCGCTGATCCGATCCGCCTTGTCCATCAAACCGAAATTGGCCAGGATGTCGCTGGTTTCCCGGATGGCCAGATGCTTTACCGGCCGCAACAGGTTGAGGGTCCGTTTGAGATAGGCCAGAACGGCCACCTGGACATTCTCAAACACCGTCAACCGGCTAAAGATATTGACTATCTGGAATGAACGGCTAATCCTCAGGCGGCAGACCCGGTAGGCCGGCAGACCGGCGATATCTTGCCCCTTAAAGGTGATTCGACCTTTATCCGGTTTCAATTGTCCGGTGATCAGGTTGAACAGTGTTGTTTTCCCGGCCCCGTTTGGGCCGATGACGGCGATGATCTCTCCCTGGTCCACGGCCAGGTTGGCCTCTCCCACGGCCATAAAGCCGCCAAACGATTTCTGGAGTTGATGCACCCGGAGCATCTAGACCTCCTCCGGGCCGGCCGTCGTGTTTTTGGGCCGGAATTTTTCTAGAAAGAAGCCCAGTACGCCTTGGGGCAAGAAAAATATCAGCAGCATCAGAATAATCCCCAAAACCAGCGTCCAGTATTCCGTATAAATCCCGACCAGTGACCGGAGCGTGACCATCACGGCCGCTCCCAACATCGGCCCCAGAAAGGTATACCAGCCGCCCAGCAGGCACATGATCAGTATTTCCAATGAATGAGTCCAAAACATCATATCGGGAAACACGGATTTTTCCACGACCACAAAGAGTACCCCGGCCACCCCTCCAAAGAATGCCGCGATAATCAAACCGACCAGTTGGTGGCGTTTCACATTCACGCCGATGGCCTCGCACCGTTGAGGGTTGTCCCGGACGGCCTGAAAGGTTCTCCCGAACGGTGAATTCACCATTAGCCACATGATCAGGAGGCTCGCGCCCGTTACCGCCAGAGTGAAATAGTAGGATCCCGCAGCGGAAGAAATACTGTCCGGAATGGGCACGCCGTGGATGCCGTCGTCACCGCCGGTAAAGGAATACCACCGGAAAACTATGGCCCAGACCAGGGAACCTAAAGAGATCTGAAGCATCCCAAAATAAAGCTTGGATAAGCGGACGCAGATCAGGCCCATGACCAGGCCGAGCAAGGCCGAGACAAAAGGCGCGGCGATGAACCCCAGCCATGGCGTCAGTCCGGTCTTGGTCAGCATCAAGGCCGCCGCATATGCCCCCACCCCGTAAAAGACCGTATGATGGAATTGATACATCCCACCGAAACCCAAAACCATATTCAGGCTGGTGGCCAGCAGTCCGGTGACCCCGATGAGGGCCAGCAAGTAAATATAGAACCGTGACAAAAACAACGGCAGGACAAGCAAGACGATGATTAGGGCCAGGCCCCAGGCCCGGCGTTTCGGACTCATCGATCCCTTAATCGACACATTATCTCCTTCTGCGGGGTGCGTGTTACATGCAACCCGCAACCCATCCAACTACCAGACCGATTTAAGCAAGCCCTTGGGACGGAAAAGTAAGACCACAACGACGGATAAATAGGGAAAGACAATGGCGTATTGAGGCCAGACCAGGATCCCGACGGCGTCCGTCAACCCAAAAATCGCCGCCCCCAAGAGAGCCCCCCAGATATTGCCCAGACCGCCCATAATGACGATCAAGAAAGCCTCGATAATGATATTGTGCCCCATACCCTGGCTGATATTCTGGGTCGGGGCGACCAGGGCGCCGCCTAACCCGGCTAAAAAGCACCCGATGACGAAAACGGAGGCGAAGACCCAACTGACGTTGATGCCCACCGCCCCGACCATCTCCATATCCACCGCGGCTGCCCGGGATATTTTGCCTATTTTGGTCTTGTTGGTCAAAAACCATAACCCGAAGGCCACCAGCGGTCCGACAATGAGCAGGAAGAGGCTATAGCGAGGGAAAGGCAGGCCCATGACTAAAAATGAGCCTTGCAGGATCATTGGTGCGGATAGGGACCGGTAATCCGAGCCCCAAATCAGCTTGACTAAATCACTTAAGACCAGGGCCATGGCAAAGGTAAACAGCAGCAGCATCAAATGCTCCCGGTCATACAGCCGGCTGAACACACCTCTCTCCAGGGCCAGGCTCAACAGGGCCACCCCGGCCGGAGCCAGGATCAAAGCCGCCCAGAACCCGATAGAGCCACCCCCGAGGTAAGTGG
>JADFYC010000452.1 GCA_015233295.1 Deltaproteobacteria bacterium
GCCCCATCGAGATTACTGGCGCCGCAGGTTAGCCGGGCCATTGCCCAAGTTGGACCTGCCCACTGATTACCCGCGTCCGCCGGTGCAGACCTTCAATGGCCGGACCATGCGGGTTGATTTGAATGAGGCTCTGTTCAACGACATCCAGAGGCTGAGTCAGGAACACAATGTCAGTTTGTTCATGGCCTTGATGACCTTTGTTAAAATCCTGCTCCACCGCTATACCGGTCAGGAAGACATCCTGCTCGGATTTCCCATGGCCGGGCGGAACCATCCGGACTTGGAAAACCAGATCGGCTTTTATGTCAATATCCTGATCCTGCGGGATGCAATCAGGAAGCACGACACTTTTCCCGAGGTCTTGGAGAGAATCAAACAAACCATGACCGAGGCCTTTGACCATCAGGTCTATCCGTTTGATATCTTGGTCGATGAGCTGAATCTGGACAAGGACGTCAGTCGGCCGCCCATTTTTGATGTCGGTGTCACCCTCCAGAATAATGACCGGCTGGCCCTAAACCTGGACAAAATTAAAATCAGTGATTTTGAAAATGATTGGGATATCAGCAAGATCGACTTGCTCTTCACCTTTACCGAGATGGACACCCAACTCCGATTAGACTTGACCTACAACACCGACCTGTTTCAGGAAGCCACCATCCGGCGGATGACCGACCATCTGGAGGAGTTGATCAAAAGCGTCCTGGGCGGCATTCAGAAACCCATTGATCAACTAAACATCCTGAGCCAGGCCGAAAAGCACAAACTATTGGAGGAATTTAACGCCACCGCCACATCCTATCCGCAAGACACCACTCTGGTGGCCTTATTTGAGCAACAAGCTGCCAAATCACCGGACAGCCCGGCCGTGGAATATGAAGGTGTCCAGCTAACTTATGACCAACTCAATGCCCGGGCCAATCAACTGGCTGGATACTTGCGGGACGAACTGCACATCCAGCCGGAAGAACTGGTGGGCCTGATGGTCGATCGGTCCGAATGGGCCATTATCGGTTTATTGGGCATCCTCAAATCCGGCGGAGCCTATTTGCCGGTGGATCCACTCTATCCCCAAGATAGAATTAACTACATGCTGGAGGATAGCCGATGTCGGGTCGTCCTGACCGATAGTCGGTATCTGGCTCTGCCTCGGCCGGACTCGGTCAAGCACCTGATTGACTTAAGAAGCATCCCTACCGGCCCGGAGACCAACCCGGATCAGGTTCCAGCCCCCCGCAATCTGGCCTATGTCATCTACACTTCAGGGTCTACGGGAAGACCCAAGGGGGTCATGATCGAGCACCGGGGTTTTATCAACATGACTCTGGATCAGATCAAGGTCTTTGAAGTCACGGCCTCGGACCGGGTGGCCCAATTTGCGTCGCTCTCCTTCGATGCCTCTTTGTCGGAAATATTCATGGCCTTGCTCTGCGGAGCGTCACTGGTCTTGCTCGACCGCGAGACCATAAATGACACGGCCAGGTTTGTTCAGTTCATAAAAGACAGAGGCGTCACCGTTATCACCCTGCCCCCGATCTACCTGAGCACCTTAAACAAGCACGAATTGAAACCTATCAAGGCCCTGATTACGGCCGGCGAACCGGCCTATGTAGATGAGGCTATGTTCTATGCCCGGAGAAAACGGTACCATAACGCCTACGGACCGACCGAATACTCGGTGTGCGCCTCTATTCACCGGGTTGACCCGGACCAGGCCTATCGGAATATTATCCCCATCGGCACACCCATCGCCAACACTTCGATCTTTGTGTTGGATGACGAACTCCAGCTCTTGCCTCTGGGCATACCCGGCGAAATCTGCGTGGCCGGCCGCGGTCTGGCCCGCGGCTATCTCAACCGGCCGAATCTAACTGCCGAGAAATTCGTCCCACATCCATTTAAGGAAGGGGAACGACTCTATCGCACCGGAGACCAAGGCCGATGGCTGGCTAATGGAGATCTCGAGTTCTTCGGCCGTCGCGACGACCAGGTGAAAGTCAGGGGATACCGGATCGAACTGGGCGAGATAGAAAGCACCTTGAAAAAACACCAAGATGTAGGTGAAGCTGTAGCCATGGTCCGGTCCAGGTCGGAACACGAAAAAAGCCTGGTCGCCTACTTTACCCCCAAGGACAGAATAGAGCCCTGGCCTTCCGTGGCTGAGTATTTTGTCTATGATGATGTCCTTTACCGGGCCATGTCCCAGGACGTCCAGCGGAACGCCCGGTACCAGGCGGCCTTTAACCAGGCCCTCAAGGGTAAAACGGTGGTGGAAATCGGGCCGGGACGGGAAGCCGTCTTATCTCGAATGTGCCTCGAAGCCGGGGCAGCCAAGGTATATGCCATTGAGATATTAGATGAAGTTTATGAGCAGGCTAGATCCTTTGTTAATTCCCTGGGCCTGTCGGACAAAATTATCCTTATCCAAGGCGATGCCACGACGGTGTCCTTGCCGGAGCCGGTGGACTACTGCGTCTCGGAAATCGTTGGAGGTATCGGCGGCTCGGAAGGCGCGGCGGTAATCATAAACCAGGCCCGCAGGTTCCTCCATGACCCGGCCTGCATGATCCCAGTCCGCAGTGTCACCAGAATCGCGGCCATAACTCTATCGGACCGTGATTTCGATTTTCGTTTCCCCCCTTTGGCCGGCCACTATGTGGAGAAAATCTTTGATCAGGTGGGACACCCCTTTGATCTTCGAATTTGTCTCAAGAATTTGCCCCAGGAAAACATCATCTCCTCTTCCGACATCTTTGAAGACTTAGATTTTACCAGAGAAATTACGGTTGAGGCGGAACACGAAATTTATCTCACGGTGTCTAAGGACAGTCTGTTGACGGGCTTTCTGGCCTGGCTGCAATTATACCCCAGCGAATCACAGGTGGTAGATATCCTGGAAATGCGGGAGAGCTGGCTTCCGGTCTATTTCCCTGTCTTTCCCGAGGGTGTATCCGTTTCCGCTGGTGATGTCGTCAAGGCCGTCATTTCCCGCAAGCTCTGCGTCAACGGACTTAACCCCGACTATTTGATCAACGGTCAAGTCGTCAGGCAAAATCAACCGCTCATAGAATTCCGTT
>JADFYC010000453.1 GCA_015233295.1 Deltaproteobacteria bacterium
AGAAACCTGGGCGCTCATCTGGACACTTACGGCTGACATCTCCTGGTGATTCACACTAACTTCACCAGTCTGGCTATTGATGGATATGTCAAGAGATTCCATGCTGATGGCGCTGACCTGTTGAAAGGAGCTCATCCGGCCGCCTTGTCGTGTGGTCGCGGCCTGGAATCCCGCCGAAGTGCCGGAGGAAAAAGAAAAATCCATGGATCCTGACTGAGAGTCGGAATTATCCTGGAGGGCAGAAATAATCTTTTCGGCATATGACTCGGATTCATCCGGCTTAAACCCGATAGCCTCAAATAGCCCGGCCATTTCGTGACTTGTTCGTTTGAACGCCCCCTGGGTCATTTCCGTCTGGGCGGTCCTCGGATCGACCGTCTGGGCCCCGGCAAATACCTGGCTGACACTGGCGGCCAGCATGGATACCGACGATTCCTGAGTGGATGTGGTCTCTCTCGGCCCGAACCCGCCCCATCCGTGTCCACAACCCCCCCCGGCCCGCCGGCGGATCTCGTCGCTGGTCCCCTTCAGTTCCGATTCAAAATCCAATCCGGTGCCCTGGGAGTATCGATCTCCTAACGACGAGAGACTGCCCAGATCTATCCCCGACCCACATCTGCCTAACAGCCCCGATTGGGGGAAACCTGAACCCAGCCCATTAATATGCATAAATATCTCCTTTTCCCCCACGGCCCCGGAGGCTACCGCCGGGATGAGACCATCCGTTTTCCATTGTGACCAGGCCAGGCCACACACAGGCCGAAAACTGCTTCCGGTCTTGACCCCGCCTGTCGCCCTAGTCTTCTCTTATCTATCCGGCGAAATTGCCGGGGCACTCCCCATCCTCGGCCGGTGCTTACCATAAGTCTTATCAGGACCGACCCAAACTTGCCGACTTCAATCAGTAATAGACGTCTACCGGGCTATCCTGCAATAGTCGCGCCAGTACTCCAAATGTCTACTTTTTGAGAGAACTACTTAACAAAAATAAACAATTTGGGATTAGCCGATCAGACGGTCCTCTCGGCAAGGATTAATGGGGGAATTTTTTTCCCAGCGGCAGGAAAGATAGGCGGGTGTTGGGATTGGAGCGGAAATGGAGTCAGGTTGGGAAAGGATGGACGAGAAGATTTCTCGCTTCGCTCGAAATGACAACATCCGAGGTGCATCGGTATAGAACGTGAGGCTTGCGGCGCTTTTGTCATTTCGAGCGGAGCGAGAAATCTTAACGCGTGTTTGCTCCATACCTTCTCGAAAAGGGACAATGCCGACCTGTTTCAATATTCCTACTTATTTATCCACAAAATTACAATTATCTTAACTAGATAATACAACACAACCGCAATGGTGATCAATATAAACTTACCCCAGCCTCCGCCGGGGCGGCCAAGGATAAATTTACGGGTAGCCATCTTCGGTCTCGCTTGTCACACCTTCCCACCCAAAACCTGGCCGAAGGCGGATATAAAGTAAAAGGAGAAGGCGGCCAGGACCATGGCGTGTTCGATCTCGCCGCTTCGGATCAAGGCCGGAATGTCAGCCAGCGGCCGGGTGAGCACTTCGATATCCTCCCCGTCATCCTGGCGCTGCCGACCCAACCGGGTGACATCCCGGATCAGGTAAGTGGCGCAGCAATTGCCGAATAAAGCGGGATTGGGATTAACCTGACCCAACAAGATTATCTCTCCTCCCCCGTATCCGGTTTCCTCCATAAGTTCCCGCCGGGCCGCCTCTTCAGCCGGTTCATGGGGATCCACCAGTCCCCCGGGAATCTCCAGCGTGACCGATCTGGACCCGAACCGGTATTGCCGGATAAGGACCACCTGATTGTCGGGGGTGATGGGAATGACATTCACCCAGTTGGGCGAGTCAATCAGGTGAAATTCGTGTTCCATTCCAGTCCGGGGCGAGCAGGCGCGGTCCGTCCTGACCGAAAATACCCGGCACTGGTATTGGGGTTCCGAGGAGACAATGGGCCATGGTTTGATCATTTACGTCACCTTATAAATGTATATTTGTACAAAATAGTTTTTTAAATCATGATTTAATCCGCAGATTGCGCCTGGTTGCGCAGATTAGAGCATACAAAACAATTGAATTCAAACATCTATCTGTGGATCTCTGCCGTCTGCGTTAATCTGCGTAATCTGCGGATTCATTCTTGCCGCCCGATTAAAAAACTCGTCGAATTCGGCCTGCGACAATAGCCTCAGACTGAGATCCTCTTTGCTATCAAAAAATATCATCCTCGTCAATCACCCTATTTAATCAGATTGTCCAGGCTCCGGTGACCGCGTGCAAGAACCGGCAGCTTATCCGAAAAATGCCCCCCGGAATGAAAATCCCTTGACTTATGCGTACCCTGTGATAAATATCGTGGGTTTGAAAACTACGGTTGATGCCCCGTCGGGGCCATCGTCCTCAAACCAATTGCCTGCTTTAAGAGACTGCTTCATTTCGGCACAAGTTGTCGATAGATGGAACAGTCTATTCGTGTTCGCCGACTCGCCCCGAGACCGGTATATCTCAACCAGGGCCAGGAAAGGCAAGTGGGAGACCCTCCGCGCTAATGAGTAAAGGGAGTAACTAATGGACTATAAAGACACGCTCAATCTTCCCCAAACCAGCTTTCCCATGAAAGCCAATCTGACCAAGAACGAGCCGGAACAGCTCAAGGAATGGACTGAAGCTGATCTTTATCATCAGATCCGGCGAAGCTCGAAGGGAAAACCGCCATATATCCTGCACGACGGCCCCCCTTACGCCAACGGCCATATCCATATGGGCACCGCCTTCAATAAGGTGATCAAAGATTTCATCGTCAAGTCCCGGCAAATGATGGGCTTTGACGCGGCTTACGTCCCCGGCTGGGATTGCCACGGGTTGCCCATCGAGCATGAGGTCGATAAGAGATTAGGCGCCAAAAAGGCCCAGGTCCCGGTCGTCGAGAAACGGCGGATGTGCCGAGAATATGCCGAAAAGTTCATCGACATCCAGCGGGAGGAATTCAAACGGCTGGGTGTGCTCGGTGATTGGAACGACCCTTATCTGACCATGAAATATTCCTACCAGGCCGT
>JADFYC010000454.1 GCA_015233295.1 Deltaproteobacteria bacterium
TGACATTGCGGGCAAACTGCGTTCAAATTTGTCAAATCATCTTTTTTCCCTAATCCGTTGACCATGCTTAGGATCAGTTCTGTTTGATCGCCGCAGGACATACAGGTGCTGTCGGCCCATTTGACGATATCTTCAAAGCAGTTGATCATTGGTGTAAGAGAGACGGACGACACCGGCGTAGCCGGCAAGGGTGGTAATAGTGCAGGCTCGGGATGGATGTCTGTTTGTTTTTTTCTTATAAGAACATTTCCTTTTATGTAGTCCACAGGCGAACCTTCAATCGGTGTTTCGAGTTCGCTGGTGGACTTCAATGGTACGCTGGTGACCTCTATTGAATCGGCCATGACCTCCTGCCGGGTCACCACAACCTCACCCGGGGGATTCGGACGTTGACATCCGGGCGCTGTGGTCTTCAAAGTGGGTAATTGCCTTGCTACGGCTGGTTTTTCAGAGCCACAGAGCTTGTTTTGAGGTTCCAGGACCGGGTGATATTCAAGGCCTCTGAGGAAACCACGGCTCTTGACGATAATCAGTCCGGCGTCTCTTAACTCTTTGATCGCCCTCTTGACCTGGCCAAGAGACAACCCGCACCAGCCAGCCAAGGTTGATTGACGTGGCCAGCAATAACCGCGGGCATAGCTCCTGAATCTGATCGCCGCAAGGACTACTCGGGCCGGTAATGTCAGGGTGGTATTTTGAATAGCGTTCCAGAAATTGGTGTCGATTGCTGTGGATGTTGACATGGTGGCCTCCAAGGTTTTTGTGGCCCTGGAAAGCATCGGTGAGATTTTAGGCAGGCAAAAAGCAAAGATTATTGACATGCCCGTGTAGGCAAGATATAATCTTTCTTGTTCCAGTGGGCTAAACTGAACAAAGCTTTTTGTGGCTGCTTTTCAACCGTATGCTTTCCAGGGCTGGTTGAATTTGCGGCCACAGCTTTTTTAGGGCTATGGCCGTGGGTTTCTTTCATGCCGGGATAATAGCGTCTTCCTTCTGAATCATCAAGCACAGGATGTAAGAAAAATGGCCCCGCCAAATTAACCGGCAGGGCCTTCTTATTTATGCCGCCGGGGTCAAGATTAGTGCTGGGTCTGCGCCGCCTCGGCCTGCAACATCTGCTTGCACTGCTCCGTTCTCGAAAGCAAGTTATCTGGTATCGCCTGTTCGATCTTGTCATGGACGCGTCCAAATAACCCACCACAGAACCGGCCCATTTCTGCAACCATCTGAAAATGGCTAATCGTCAGCTCCCTCGGGTTGTTGGTGACCAGTCGGGTTGCCTCCGAAAGAGCGACGCTGATCATATCCGAGTCAACGTCAGCCGATTGATGAAATGGCGTTTCAAGCTTAAAATTGGTCGATACGTGGATCTTGTGAATGAATATCACCAGCTTATTGAATTGCTCCGCCGGGATCGCTTCATATGTCTTTACCCGGAACTCCTGGTTGATCCGCCGGGCAAGGCAAGCGAATCCTCGTTTAATCGCCAAAGAAGTATCCGCCGTGGCATAGACCTTCCGGGTGATCATGCTCTGAATCGTTTCCCGTTGGGACTCAGTCAATCCAGTTTCGATGATTCCAAGGTGCCTCTTTTTGTGTCTTCTGCTCATGAGTTTCTTCCTCCAAAACGAAACCGGCACCCCTTGAGTATTGCTTAAGGTACCCGATAAAGTACCCGCACAGACGTCACCATCTGCGCATACTCACTGACTGCCGGTTCAATTTTAAGTGGAATTTGTTCGCCATTTACGGCTGGCTGACCGTCGACAAATCTTTATTCTCAGTGCTGTCATTTTACATGGCACGCCGTAGAAGTCAACTTTTTTCGGGATGGTGATCGTTAATTTCGGGTGGGGCGTCCAGGGGCATCAACTTCGTCACCTGGTCCAGCACGCTCGGGGTCTTAATAATCCCCGCCGCTATCGCCGCCGCTCGGTAAGAGGGATACTTGCCGTCGGCTAAGTCCTGGGCGATGTCTGGATGATCACGTTTGAGGCGCGCCATGATATAGTCGGCTGTCTCGCCTCTCTTAATAACTGTTCGGTCCGAACACTTATCTTGTTCCTCGGCTGTTGGCCGTCTACATTCTTTCAATATCAACTTCTGATCCTGGAATTTCGCCGCCGCACTCCGTCTCTCCTCGATGATCCGGTCTATGTCCGATGGTGAGTAGCCAAGTCCCATCGGCTTCCGGTCTGGATAAAGGATGGGGTCGGTGGCGCTGACGTCATCTCAAAACATGCTGTTTTGTCAGGTCAAAGAGATTGCCTCGGCCAATCCTAATCGTTAAATATCAACAATCTCGGCCTGGTCTGCCTGGCTTCCATTGCTCACTGAAGGCCTTGAAATCCGATTGATCAACAACAAAGCCGGATCTTGTCCGCTTCGCCGGGAGCTTGCCTTGTCCAATGGCGTCCCGGATGGTGGTCGGTGAGACGTGCAGTTTCCGTGAGGCTTGATCCACGGTCAATGGGGCTTCTTTGCTGGATCCCGCCAGGGCGCTTCTGATGCTCATTAAGAGAAACCCTCTGGTGACCGTTATATCTTTGGTCGGCTCTGACCCTGGCCGGCAGGTCACAATGGCGCTTGTCGGGTAGTCATCCAGGGCCATGGCCTTCGGGCGTTCTCCATTGGTCATCTTGAATGACTCACAGGGGACGTCTCCGGGATGAACTCTTGGCCATCTATGGTCACGCTTCCTGGATTGTGGTCGCCCAAAGACCTGGCAATCACCGGTCTCGGACGTCTTGTCCTGGTAGGCAAAGCATCGGCTGCAAGTCATCACTGCGCTATCTTCTAACTCAGGTTGCATGATATCTTTTCCTTATCTGGCTTGCTGTTAAAGATCGTCAAATAGTCATCCGTGCGAATGTTAAGATAACGGCTGAAGGCAAAAGCCTGTCTAAAGAAAACATCCGGTTTGAAGGCCGTCACAGGCCGGTTTAGGGCCGGTTCTCTTGGTGGCCATATCTATGGGCGTCTGTTCAACGCCAGAGAAATGGCTGATAACGGCTATTCTCTCATTCCGGCCTCAGTCCAGGGTGTCGGTGAAACAGACTTCGGTGGCGTAATTTA
>JADFYC010000455.1 GCA_015233295.1 Deltaproteobacteria bacterium
TTGAAGCCCGCTTTAGCCGGCCAGCCTATTACCAACTCGCCGAGCACATTGTCCCCGATGATTCATCCGGGGAAGACTTCTACTTGCTCGTCAAGGAAGGTCGTTTCCTTTTAAAACCGAGAGAAATAAAGACCGACCCTGACTATCGACCGACCTCTTAACTTTTCAGGAGGTTTTCTTGTCCACCATTGAGGTCATAGACATCAACGAATGCCGGTACCATGACGAGCGCGGTTGGGCTCTTTTTCCGGCTCAATGCACCCCATTGGAATTTATGGCTGAAGCCGATCCTCGGACCATCCATTTCGTCTGTAACCTTCCCAACATGGTCAGGGGAAATCACTATCACAGTCTGGCCACGGAGTGGCTCTATTTCTTAAACGGGACCGGATTGTTCTATTGGCAGATAGAGGGCGACCAGACCGTGAGCACAATGGATATCCCCGGTCCCGGTAAGGTGATCAAAATACCACCGGGCATCAGACATGCCCTCCGTAATACCGGGGCCGAGGCGATGTATTTTACGGCCATAAAGAGCCGGGTACCCGACGGCATGGAAGATCAAAACGTCTCCGCCCATATGGCCATCTGAACATTTCAGCCCAGAGTTTCATCCTTTTCCGGCTCCGGCCGCGGTTCCCCCAACCCTACCACCGAGGCCAGGTAGACCACCGTAGCACCCCATCCCCCTGACCATTCATCACCCGGATGAAAGGCCCTGACATGGGGGCTACGGGATAAAAAAGCCCTGACCGTGTCTCGCATCACCCCCTGCCCCTTACCGTGGATTATCCGCACCTCGGCTACCCCCCGCCGGACCCACTCCTCCAGGCAATCTTCCAACAGAAACTTCACCTCGCGAGGGGAAAACGGGTGCAGATCCAGAACATCGGTAATGGGCACCACCACCGGATCTTCCCCAAAGGGATTCTCCTCCAATCCGATCATTTGGTCTTTTTCAGCCATAGGGCGGGCGTTCCCTCCAATTCCCGGGTCGTCAGCACAAAATCAAAGCGGTCTAGCGACAAACACAGGTCAAAATCGTCTTCCGGAGCCCAGTCACAGGCTGGGTCAAAGAATTTAGCCGCGGCCTCACACCCCCTGAGCCTGTCCTTGATGCTAAAGAAGTCGGTAGGCCGGCCAAGTAGAGTGTCCTTAAGGTATCCCGCACACATGTCGTCTTCCAGCGCCGGAGTCTGACCATTCCACCCCATGGCGACCAGCGATACTTCCGCCGGGTGCTGGCCGGCCACGTAATTGACGATGGCCTGGGCGTTGACAAAACTTCCGGTAATGATCTCATCGGCCATTTTGGCGGCAATGAGGCCCTGAGTCCCGGCGCTGGTCGTGTGGATAATCGTCTTCCCCGTAAAATCCGCGTGTTGAATCTCGAAGGGGCTATTCCCATAATCGAACCCCGGGGCCTTCCGGCCGTTGCGCTCCCCCACCAGGAGACTGTTGGGGTACACTCCTTTGAGCAAATAGGCATCTTCCAACCGGGCTACGGCCAGGATTTTCTCCGCCCCATTCCCGGCCAGGTAACAGGCTACCGAAAAAGCTCGAAAGACATCAATGATCACGGTCAGACCAGTAGCCGACCGGGCTCCTTCTAAAAAACGCAGCATCCGAATATTCATTTTAAAATCCAATGACAACGGTTAGGATCATATTTCAGCATATCTGGAGACGATCAGGCTTGCCGGGTTGAGCCGGATTTTGTCCCGGACACATATATTTGATACCATATTTGTTCTACAGTCAATTTTTTTCTTCTTGACACCCGGGAGTCTTTTTAATATATTCCTATTTAGGAATATATTAGGAGATTCTAATGAAACCCTTTTTGAAAGTCATGAAGGCCCTTTCCGATCCCAACCGCCTCAAGATAATTAAGATGCTGCAGCATCGGATGATGTGCGTCTGTGAACTCCAGGCGGCCTTGAGAATTGCCCAACCAAGTGTCTCGAAGCACCTTAAGATCCTCGAAGATGCCGGCCTGGTGGAGTCATCGAAAGACGGTCTCTGGGTCAATTATCATCTGACGAGCGGCCACGCCAGCCCCTACGCGGCCAGTCTGCTTGGTAATCTCCGGCATTGGTTGGATGATGACCCGGAAGTGGTCAGGCTTATAAAAGGATTGCCGCTTATTCAGCGGGAGATTATCTGCCGGAAATAGTCCACCCGGCGGACAGGCTCCCTGCCGAGCCAAGGGCCATAATTCAATCCGCAGATTGAGCTGATTTGCGCAGATTAAAAAAGGCGAATGACCGCAGCCGCCTGTGGGTCTCATCCATCTGCGTTCATCTGCGAAATCTGCGGATACATTTCTGTCTCCCAATTAATGAGACTCAGCAAACTCAGGTCATTTTAAGGAGAACCATGATGGATAAACCAGGTGTCCTTTTCGTTTGTATCCACAATAGCGCCCGGAGTCAGATGGCCGAAGCTTTCTTGCGTCAGATGGCCGGTGACCGCTTTGATGTGTCCAGCGCCGGGATGGAACCGACCACCATAAACCCTCTGGCCGTAGAGGTAATGAAGGAAGAGGGGCTTGACATTTCAGATAACCAAGCCAAAAGTGTTTTCAGCCTGTATCAGGAAGCCAAATTGTATCGATATGTGATAACGGTTTGTGACGAATCAAATAGCCAGAGATGTCCGGTCTTTCCTGGGATAACAAATAGATTACATTGGAACTTTGCGGATCCAGCCAGTTTCACCGGGACCCATGAGGAAAGATTGGCCGAAACCCGGAAAGTCCGTGACGAAATCAAAAAGGCTATCCAGGACTGGCTGCGCGGGCTTGAAAATGATTGATAGCATAAGTGCGGCCCATCACGGTTCCTTCCAAGAGACGTCCCGGCCGCTTAATACTTTTGTATCCTGTTTCTTTTTAGAGGCAAAAGGGCGTCCGTGAAGAAAGGAGTTGAACAAACCAAAAAGTTGCGGTAATGATATCCGCAGGCCGTAAGCAACAATGACACCCCCCAGGTAGAAGCAACCGCAACAGACTAAGGAAGCCTTGAGCGTCTTCCGGACCCTCGGCAGTTAACCGGAAATGCCGGCTT
>JADFYC010000456.1 GCA_015233295.1 Deltaproteobacteria bacterium
ACGCTATTTCGTTGTAGAGGGTGATGAATACGATACGGCTTTTTTCGACAAGGGACCGAAGTTTTTACATTACCGGCCCCATATGGCTATTTTGACCGGGATTGAGTTCGACCATGCCGATATTTACCGGGATCTGGATCATGTGGTCAGTTCATTTGATGCCCTGGTCAAAATCATTGATCCGCAGGGCACCCTGTTTGTTTGGAGCGGCTGCGAGTTGGCCCGGACGACCGCCCGGAACTCCACGGCCCAAGTGATGACTTATGGTCTAGATGGAATAGCGGATATCCGGGCGGAGGAGGCGGTTTTTCGGCCTGGCGGAGCGGAATTCACGATGGGCCTGAATGGTCGGGCGATTCCACTCAGCACACCTTTGCCGGGGAGGCATAATATCCTGAATGCCCTGGCTGCGGCGGCAGTGGCCATGCGGGTGGGGCTTTCGGTTGATCAAGTTCGCCAGGGCCTGGCCACCTTTGCCGGAGTTCACCGGCGGCAGGATGTGAGAGGGGAAAAAGACGGCCGGGTGGTCATCGACGACTTTGCCCATCATCCCACTGCGGTAAAAGAAACCCTGTTAGCCATTAAAACGGATCGTCCCGGTCAAAGACTGGTGGCCATATTCGAACCTCGGACCAATACCAGCCGGCGAAATGTTTTCCAAGATGATTATGCCGAGGCTTTTGATCAGGCCAATTTGATTCTGGTCCGGGTCCCGCCGGATTTGGAGAAGGTCCCCGCGGCTGAGCGATTTTCGTCGGCCAGGCTGGTGGATGATTTGAGGCGGCGGAATCTATCGGCCTATTGTTTTCAGGATACGGAGCAGATTATCGACTTCCTGAAGGTTAATTCCAAACCCAACGACGTCCTGCTGGTGATGTCAAATGGCGGCTTTGACAACATTCATCAAAGGTTACTCAGTTTATCCTACGATAATGTATGATTTAAAGGGCTGGTGTTGCTTTCGTCCGATAAGCCGGGCCGGCGGCTTACAGGGAAAGATGGGCAAATCGTGTCAGGTGAATTAGACCGGATCTGAACCTCCCGACCCAGTCGCCCCGTGGCTGAGCCGGTCAAGCTGGTCGTTCGCCAGAGAGACTTCATCCAGCAGCCCACCTAACCGGGAAAGTGAAAAAGGCTTTTCCAGATACACCATTTTGCCTCCCAGACATAAGAAATTCCTCTTATCCTCTTCATTCCTGTCCGCGGTCATCAAGATGGCCGGCCCGTGGTACTGGTGCTTGTCCCGAATCTGCCGCATAAAACTTATCCCATCGAGTTCCGGCATGTTTTTATCAGTCATGACCAGATCAATCTTCTCGCCTTCCGCATGTAACCGACCATACAGGGAGAGGGCCCGGCATCCGTCGTCGGCAGTCACCACGTGATGCCCCAACCCGGTAAAATATTCAAATAGAACTTCGCGGATCATTAATTCATCGTCGATGACCATAATCCTCATCATGCCGTCTCCCCTCTGGATGAAATAGATCAACCTGTGATGGTGTTGCCTCCCCCGGACGCCCTTCAATTATTCTTATAGAGAATCACCGGACGCAGATGTCGCGATGATCAAATTGCTGACTTATGGTTGCTATAGCAATATTTGTGCCATGTGTTATATTGACTGCAACATATTTAAATAACGTGGTAATTTCGGTCAGTATCCAGGCTGGTGCGACTCGGTGGTGGGCATGTTGATAATTATTATTTTATTTAGTAATTATCGTGATAAGATGGGAGGCTGATCTCTTAACTTACTTAATTTTCTTTGTCATTCAGCGTGGTTAGTCTGACGCCGCGGCCATTTTATGAGTGTTGAAAGCTGACGGCAGCTTGTCTCAAAAAAAGCGCTTGACTACCGATACGTTTTGAGTTATTTAGGATTAAAAAGGTCTTCTATATGTTATATGCCCGACAGGATGAGGCTCGACCCATGTTGACCTTAAAATAAATGATTTATAGCAGGTGTTAAAATATAATTTTTATGTAAACATCTATTGTTGACTTTCAACCAGCGGTAAACTTCGGCTTGTCTGCTGTCTATCCGTGGATTAGACGTCACCTGATGTTATTTTTTCACTTTAAATATCTGACTAAAATGATAGGCTGCCTCGGTTCGCATAAAGGATAACTGATGAAACTAACCACCAAACTAAAATTTGCCTTCACGACCCTGGTCTTGATTTCAGCTCTTTCGGTAGCCCTGTTCACTCTGGCCCAACTGCGGTCTTTAATTACCGATGTGTCGTCACTGTCTGCGACCAGCCTCCAACAAAAAGCCTCGAATGATCTGGCCTATCTGGCAAAGACCGATAAGGAAACGGTCAGCCTTTTCATTAACAATACCGAAACCAGCACTGCTAATTTGAGCGGATCATCTACTTTGAGCCGTTACTTTCGGGTTAAGGAAGGCCGGGACCAGGAGACCAACACGATGATAGAAAAGGAAGTCATTAGAATCATACAAGGGATTTTGGATATGTGCCACGTCCAAAATGAATTCCTAAAAAAGAAGCTGGACAGTGATCTGGCGGTGGCCGATTACTTTTTATCAAGCTACGGGAAACCCGTTGTTTCAGAAACGTCGGCTAAATGGAAAGCTACAAACCAGTTAACCAGAGAAATACTCGAAGTCAGCCTGCCTGTTCTTCGCATTGGAGAAATATCATTCGGTTCGGATCGGGCCCAGGATGAGGTCGTCCAGGTTGTTGATCAGACGAAAAAACTGGTTGGCGGATCCTGCACCATCTTTCAGCGAATGAACAAAAACGGTGACATGCTTAGAGTCGCCACCAACGTCCGAAGAGCCGATGGGACCCGCGGCACCGGTACATTTATTCCGGCAACAAACCCCGATGGTCAACCTAATCCTGTCATCGCCAAGGTGATCAATGGGGAGACTTATCGCGGTAGAGCCTTCGTGGTCAACGCCTGGTACATTACCATCTACAAACCATTCTATGACGCCAAAGGCGACCTGGTCGGGATGCTCTACAGCGGGATCAAAGAACAAGACGGAGTTAGACTTAATCAGGTTTTGTCCGGCACCAAGATCGGGCAATCCGG
>JADFYC010000457.1 GCA_015233295.1 Deltaproteobacteria bacterium
CTTACAAGCAGAGATAATTGACCGACTGCGTGATGTGATTCGGTTGCGGCTGGTCAGTGACGTCCCCTTAGGAGTCTTCCTGTCTGGAGGGTTGGATTCTTCTCTAATCACCGCTCTGATGGCCGGGAGATCCGGTTCCGGGACTGCTTCCGGGGCCTGAAGGATCGCTTTGATTTCTGAGGCAAAGCTGATACCATCACTTAGCGGCAGATAGAACAAGGGCTTTTTCCCGAAACGATCCCGGGCCAGAAAAAGCGTTTCTTGACGGCTGTCCCAAACCGCCAGAGCAAACATGCCCCTCAGCCGCTGCACGCATTCTACTCCTTCCTCCTCCCATAAATGAATAATTACCTCGGAATCCGTTTGGGAGCAGAAAACGTGTCCCCGCTTAATCAAGTCGGCGCGTAATTCTTTAAAGTTATAGACCTCCCCGTTATAGGTCAAGATAATCGTACCGTCTTCATTGCTCATTGGTTGATGACCTTGGGCCTCCAAATCAATAATCGACAACCGGGTATGTCCCAGTCCCACATTCCGGCTAACAAAATATCCTGTGTTGTCAGGACCGCGGTGAGATAAAACCCTGGCCATATCTTCTATAAGTTGCGAGGTTACAGGTGACGCAGGATCAAAGTTGATGCGGCCAAATATTCCACACATTGTTTTCCTCACATATTGAACGGTCACGAAAACCACCGTTGACATGAATTTATGTCCTGGCCGAAATTTCAGCTTCAATTAAAAATAGCATATTATTTTATTTAGTTATGGTTGTCAATCATTCTTCACCTAAGATTATAATCATCCGAATCAGGCTGTCCAATTTTGGGGAGCATATTGGCCACTATCAGATTTCACTATAATAACCTGAAGGTAAGATTGATTATTTCAACCGGCGAGAGTTGAGAAAGGGTTTTCTCATGGTCGACTTTCATATCGGTTATAATGGCTGCGAAAGGCTATACATGAAATGTGCGGAGAGATATTGGAGGATTGGACAAGTGAGTAACGATTGCGCAGATAATTATCGGTTGTCTAAGCAGTCAACAGTGTGTCCCGCACACGTATATTTCAGCGCAATGAGTAGGGAAAAGGTAAGAAAGCTGGTTAAGAGCTTCTAAATATTCCGCTGGGAACTGGGACAACTGGGTATCGGACATAGGTTTCAACTGTATCCCCTCGATGGTCAGAGTGGCTATCCCCGCTTTCAGTACATCAGACGTGAGCTTGGTCACATCATAGACTGTTTTGTGGCCGGAATAAAGATCATTTTCGTTGAGGGCATAAGGAGAAGAAAGTAGCCCCATGTTGACCCCGAGAAGCCTGTGTATGCTCAAGGCATTCGGGACGACCACATGAATCCTTCCACCAGGGGCAAGAAATTTTTTCATCCGCTCCAGAATTTGAACTGGTTCATCAACGTGTTCCAACCCATCGGTTAAGACGATGTCACTAAACCGGCTTTCAGGATAAAAGTCCTCCCAATTTGATTGAATGAATTCAAGGGATAAGAGAAGGGGATCGTCGCTGATCTTTGGAGACAATTTGTCAACCCTATCAACCACCGTTAGCCTTTTAGACCATCGGACTAAAATTGAGGTAGTTGGCGACTCATCACAACCGAGTTCCAGCACATGCTCCCCAATAAAAAACCTGCTAATGGCCAGGTAACAAAATTTCTTGGTATACAAGTAAGAGCGATACCGGCGGTCCAGTGTCTTGGCCAGGGCCGTGGTCATAATTTCTTCAACAATCTTTTGCCGCTCTTTATATTGATTCATAAGTTTGATGGTGACTGCTCTACTTGCTTACACGACGGTCTTATAGGCCTTAGCCAACCAAACCAGCCGACACACAAAATGTTTAGAGAAACATCCAAATTATGTTTGGCTACAAATTAGCAGAGGCAACAATGGATTTGCCTGCATAGAAAAGGATTTTTTCACGATTTCATCAGAGTCATGGCAGGCCTGAGACGAGTAAGGAGGTGGTAAGGCAAGCACCTTTTTCTTCTGTTCGGTCACCTTATATTCCAAGATATTGAAAAATCGTCTCAACCAATTCCGTCATGGTGATTGCCTCCTCTGGCCATTTCTGTCTCTCTTGCATCTATAGTCATCAGTCATCTGAATTTGATTGCAAGCATTTCAGTCTCGCATCCCTCGGCCCAAGCTCAAGTTAAGATCATTTGGGACAACTCAATGATGTCGTTTGAGTTTTTCGCCACAAATCCTCTGAGATGCTATAGTTCATTCTTGGGTGACCATAGTTCGTGAAAGCGTCACCTAAAATCTCTCTTTAGCAGTTTAGAAACAACAATATTAAATGTCAACAAAAAAGAAGAACTCCATATCAATTACTATAGATTTTTTTTATTTCTGCTTTGTTAGATATGTTACGTCATATAAACTCCATGGATGACATTAATAATATCTTAAATTACCCACCAAAAAATCTGATGCCCACCTTCATATTAGATAGATTATGGTGGTTAGATTTTTATTGACCGATCATCAGTTGCCCCCTCTTTCAAACCGGACGTGCGGATTTCCCGCATCCGGCTTTCCTAAAGACTCTCGGCCGAGGGCATGCACAGGAGCAACGAAATGCGGTCACACTTGGCCTTTTGGCCCAGTTTCCGTCTCAAGGAAGAGAGCTTCTTCGACCAGTCGATTTTGACGCTGGTCGCCTGTTCCGTAGTAGGTTGGTCCAAATAAGGATCGTCCAATCGGCACTCCTCCTATCTTACCGAAACATGTCTTCAGCAGGGTCCCTTGGCTCCACGGTCGTTACCCGCTTCCTCGCTACTATGGACCCCTCCGACTCCCGGCGTGGCCGCATGGAGGTTATTTATTCCCCCCATACGTTGGCTATGACGCCGCCACGTCGGGTCTCCCAGGTTCCTCGATTGATCTGTCCGTGCGCGCTGTCCCCAACCACCCCGGAAGGCCCAATGGCATCCTGCTCGTTACTTCACCATCGGCGGCGGGCTTCACCCTATCTGGCGGGCTGGCCACTCTTCACTAGCGTAACGAGGCCGAATCGGGTTCACTTGCGTTACGGCTC
>JADFYC010000458.1:0-429 GCA_015233295.1 Deltaproteobacteria bacterium
ACCCTTACCTAAATTATTTACAAGAGCAATAATCCACCAAAGCGACGGATCGCTTGATGCAATATTTCGGGTCTGATCTCCGGCTAAATCATGAGCGGCTTTTTCTGTGGCATTTGAAGAAAAATATCCCGGCCCTGGTCGGGTATGGCTGGACGTTGGCCTTCCCCTTGCCCTTGCGCTATTACCATGTCCAGCAGTTCTTCGACCCGGCGCCGTTTTCCCGGGTGGACCGGTTGAACCAGGGAGATGCCGTCCGGGTCGTCCATGCCCCGACCAATCGTGAGATTAAGAAGACGGCCCTGTTCCTGGAAGTAATGGCCCGGTTGCAAAAGGAATTCCGAGTGGAAGTAGACGTGATCGAAGGGGTGACCAATAAGGTCTGCCTGAACCGGAAGGCCCGCGGGCACATCACCTACGATGAAATGGGGA
>JADFYC010000458.1:556-3041 GCA_015233295.1 Deltaproteobacteria bacterium
AATTATTCTAAAACCTTGCAATAAAGTAGCAAGCACCAAATAGCTGTTACTGACTGACATAGATTTAATCAATAAAATAGGTGACATGTCCTACGCCTTCATCCGGCGGCACTTTAATGAAGAATTGTCCGCCATCCGTTTTTCCAATCTTTATAACGGGATCAAATACGGCTTTTTTCACTGCGACCCCGGTCTACCCTATGGAGTCGGATGAAAGTTATCGTGATATCGCCGAATAATTACTATGGCCTGCCAGGGGCACTGGCCCGGTATCTGAACCGGATCGAGGGAATCTCCGCCGGATCCATGACCTATGACGTCCCATTGTATGGATATGGTTCTGAAACCGTGCTTCGAGAGATGGACCCCCCAGGTCTGGAACGGATCATTGCCGACCTGTTATCTGCAGATATCATTCATCTTTTCGATCATGATTTTCAGGTGGGCAAGTTCGTGTTGGATGAGCACCTTCGTTCCGACAATGCCTTAATCACCTATACGCCAGGATATTTCAAAGATAACTATGGCAAGATATTCTTTCGGCATTTTCGCTCCGGGTTGGTGGCGACGACCTGGCCGATCGACCCCGGCTATAGTCTTTGTCCGGTTCCTTTTGTTCACCTTCCTTTGGTCGTAGACCTGGAAGATTTGCCGCAACCGCCCCGGCCGCGGAATGTTGGCCGGATCATAATCGCAACGGCCACGCGTTATGGTGACCAGGCTCAGATGGCGGAAGTCTCGAAGATCATTGTGCGGCTTAAGAACAAATCCGATCTGGCCTTGAATTGCCTCGATAACCTGTCTCGGCCGGAGTATCTTGAACAATTGACTAAGTCGGACTTGTTCATCGATTCTTACGGTCATCCCGGTCTGACCCCCATGGGCCTGGAGGCCATGGCCTGCGGGGCGGTGGTCATCACCAACATGACCGGGCTGGATTATACCTTAAACCCCGATGCTCCCGTTATCCCGGCCGGCCTGGCAAATTTGGAGCAGGCCATCAAGGACGTTATCAGCCGGCGGGAAAGGATGAATGATTTAAAGGCGAAATCGGCACATTGGGTCAAGGAAAATTATCAACCGGAGAAGTGCGCCGGAAGATGGTCGGACCTGTATCAGCATATCAAGAACGGCGGCAAAGAGCTTGAACACTATCCCGGTATTTGATTTTCATGTGCACTTAGGTGTCTGGTGTCTGCCGGATTTCCAAAACATCGGAGCTACCGTGGCTGATCTGGATGCGGTCTGTGTCCGCTATGGGCTTATCGGAGCCGCGGTGACCACTACCGATGGTCCGGGAGATGCCGTCACCCGCAATGAAGCTTTGTTGAACCAGATAAGAACCCGGCCCGGATATTGTTTTTTCCCCTGGATCAACATTCGGGAGCCAGGGATGCTGGATTTCGTCGTCAGCCGGCGGGCCTGGGTTCGAGGATTTAAGGTTCATCCGTCCATTGACCGGGTTCCTTTCGATCACCCCGATTGGGCTCCTCTGGTGACTCTGGCCAAAGACCTGGCTGTGCCTATCCTGGTCCATTGTGGGGCATGGAAAGAGATGTCTTCTTATACCAAAGTGTTGCCCTGGGCTGAAAAATTTCCGGAAGTGGATTTCGTCCTGGCCCATACTACGGGTGGCTCCTTTGTTGACCGGACCGCGGGGTTGAAACACCTCCGGGACCTGGGTCGGCCCAATTTGTACGTGGACATCACCGGGTCGTTTCGGTGGCGGGTGTTGGCCTGGGCCATAGAATATATATCACCGCAGCAGATCCTTTTCGGTAGTGATTATCCCACCGGCCATCCCCAGCTCTACCGGGGCCTGATGGAGGTGTTTAACCTGACATTGGAAGATAGGCAAGCCATATATTATCAAAACGCCCTTAACCTGCTCAGTCGCAAAAAGGAGTGCTGAAACATGTTTTGAACGGCTATATGTTGTGATTTTGGGAATTCCGTTGCTCATTGTTTGTTCTTTTAAGCCGGAGGCCGGCAACCGGCAACGAGCAACAAGTAACCAGGAAAGGAGATATAATGCGAAAACATTACGTGTGGACGAAGGTACTTACCGGAATTTTGTTGGCGATGCTGATTATTCCGGTCATGGCCTGGGGTCAGGATGCATCTCCGCCGACTTTTAAGAAGGAAGAACTGGCTCAGATACTGGCTCCGATTGCCTTGTACCCGGATTCGTTGCTGGCTCAGGTGCTGATGGCCGCGACCTATCCGCTGGAAGTGGTGGAGTCGGCTCGATGGATAGCTCAAAATCCGGCATTGAAGGGACCGGAGCTAGATGCCGCCTTGATGGAGAAAGGGTGGGACGTGAGTATCAAATCTTTGGTTCATTTTCCCCAGGTGCTCCAGATGATGAGTGACAAACTGGACTGGACGTCAAAACTGGGAAATGCGTTTTTGGCCCAGCAAGGTGATGTGATGGATACCGTTCAGGATTTGCGGAATAGAGCCCAGGCCGCAGGTATGCTTAAGA
>JADFYC010000459.1 GCA_015233295.1 Deltaproteobacteria bacterium
TAAATACTTTTTGCAACTTTTTGGGTGTATCCGTCGTAAAGTATATGCGCGAGCAAAATAACGTCATCATTGTAGAGGCGTTTCTGCAATTTTACAGGCCAGTATCCACCCCAAGGCTCGAGGTCAAATGGAGCACCCCAAAACCTCGCCATGCCTGTCACTATTTTGAATCACGTTTGTCCTCCGCCACTCCGCCAGTGTGACCGGCTGTCACAAAACACGTCGAGAATTCTTACATCCAAGGAAAAACATGTCCATAGCAGACTCGAATAAAGAAAGGGATCGCATAGGCTTAATAGGATATCTGGGCAAACCCGACCGCCCATGCTCCTCCCCGGTTTTCTCTTTCTTTGACCGCCGAAACTTGGTCTGGCGCGGCTGAAGATCAAGGCGTCAGAAATGTTGAATCGCCGACAGCAGAACCATGTGCTGGTCAACATCGGTCAAGGCGTCTGGAATTTGGAACAAGATATTTCGGGCCTCGCGGCCCCACCGATATTGATAGGCCACGTCCAGGACCACGTCCCCGATCGTTACCCCGCTGCCCAGGCTGAACCCATAGAAAGGGTTGACTGTTCCTTGGGCCGGTTGGGGATCATAGAAAATTCCAGCTCGGGCGGGGATAATAGTTTTTTCTAGTATAAATAGATATTCACCGCCGATTCTGATTTGGTGGGTGGCCGGAACATCGGCCAGGCTTTGAGGGAGGTCGGCGATGGGGCTGAAAACGTTACCGTGGGAATCTCGCAGCAGGTGTTGCGACCATTCCGTCCGGTAAATGTCGGCCGATAAGGTCAACCTATCCGAAAGACGGAAGGCCGTCCCCAAGCCGTAAGACAGAGGGAAATCCAGTTCAATGTCTTCGTCATTTCTGTCTGTCTTCGAAGGAGCGGGTGGTTCAAGGATTTGATCAAACGACTTAAAAGTCCGGGTTAGTTTCATGGTAAAAGGGGTCTTGACTACCGCCCCGAGGGTAAACCATTTGTTCACGTTCCAGAGCGCGCCGAGATGATAGTTAATCCCGAACAGGTCGTGATATCGTTCTTCATAGACCGTGGCGGTCTGTTGGGTGAACTTCCCAGGAAAGGTGACCTCTGAGGTGAAGGATAGCTTCCTGGTCCAGTCATTTTTCCAGAACAGTTTGTCTGTCCAAACATTAACCGCTACCCCCAGTGAAAGCCCACTTGTAATCTCTACGGCAAAAGCCGGAGAAAGCGCCCGTAGACTGCCTTGCCCTTCAAAGGTGTAGGCGGTGTGGGAAATGAAAGGATCGCCACCAATGTTGCCCTCTTGTTTATAATTGTATTTAATGTCTTTGTTCAGGTCATAAAGGTCCTGAAAATTCAATGAAACAACCATGTTTCGTTCCAAACAATAAAACGGATAGGCCGCGCTCAGGTAATTAAGATCAATATTGTTAAAGCTGTTCCGACCATTGGACTCCGGATGTTCTCGGGAAGCATTGATCTCTGTTTGACACCAACCCGCGCCGACAACGGATATCTCGGGCCTCTCCAGTTGAATCAAGCCGCCTGGGTTCCAGGAGGCCGCGGTGGCGTCATCAGCCACGGCAATGAATGCCCCGCCCATTCCCATGGCCCGGGCGCCGGAGCCTACCGGGTTGGGCGAGGTGGCTATGTGCATAGAAGGATTGACCTGGGCTTGAGCCGGGAGTATGTTCCAAACTGCCACCAGGTAGCCCAGCCCCAAGGTCAGCATCAACACTCCCAGGCCGCGGCTCGGGAGGCGCCCGACGAAGGCAGAGCAACCCCTAACAGGCATATCCTCCAACCTTAATTTCCTTTCTACCTGTCCCATGTCTACCCCTTAAGGCGGCTGCCATTGACTTACTTAGGGCTTCTTGAACGAGAAAGAAACCTTGGAAGCATCTCCAATTAACTGGCTCTTTCCAGGCCGGGTAAGTTGCATCTGCCAGGCATAATTTCCCTCGGGAAGAGCCGGAAGGATCAGGTTTTCAAAAGGTGACAAGATGAAATTCACAATGTTGAGGCCCTTGGGAAATAGCAAATTGGACACCACGGGTTTCGCCGTGGGAGAAAAGTCGGGATAATATAGAGTCGCGCCGGTGGGAAAAATAATTGAGATGTACACGTCGGCGTTGATGTCGGGCGACTGATTGGAGACATTGGCACTTAATGTCATAGGCGTGCCGGCTGAAAAGGTGGTGCCGTTCAGACCCAGGCTGTATTGGGGAACGACTGGGTTCAAAACCAAATCGATCTCTTGGATGGCGCCGGTGTCAATCACAATTCCGGTCTGGGTCGAGTCCTGATAATTGGGTAAGCTGTAGGTGACATCAGCTTTTCCCGCCGGCAGAGTCAAGAAATACAGACCGTCGGTGGTAAATCCATGGCCCCCGATGTTGGTATCCACCGCCACTCCGGTTAAACGCCCGCTGGTGAAAGCATCCGTCACCAGGCCGCCCAGGACCCCGGTGCCGCTTCCTTTGGCGACAGCCCAGAAATTGACGGGGTCGGTGCAATCTGTTTTCACGCTATAGGTGTATTTTCCTGCATCGGCCTGGGGGACTTTTACCTCCGCATCGCCGGATGAAACATCTACGGTCGCATAGAGGGAGCCATCAGGTTTGTAAATCGTAGCCAGGGTCTTGCAGGCCGCCCGCCTGGAGGCGGATTTAGCTACATCCGGCGGGTGTAAACTGATGTGAACAGTCAGGGTTTGCCCGGAGATCTGGCTGCTGAAATCACCACCGACCGGCGAGGCCGAAGTAACTATATCCGTAGCCTGATGACCTACGGACAGCGTGACTGGGGCGCGGTCGGTAAATCCCATCTTGTCCAGCGCGGTGATGACGATGTTTTTCGAGCCTACCGAAGTCCCCTTTTTGGCCGTAATGTTCGTGCCATAATCTTGACTTGGGACTGAAGTTGGGGCTGAAATTGTCGGATTGTCTGAGTTGGCGCTCTGATATCTTTGTCTTCCGTTCCGGCCGTCAGAGTCTGAGGTTATGGCGATCAACGGCTCGTATGGATTTCC
>JADFYC010000045.1 GCA_015233295.1 Deltaproteobacteria bacterium
GGGTCCGGGACTTCTAAGAAGACCGGTTGGCCGGGTGTCCCCTTTCCCGTGACGGTGATGTTGCCACCGTTATCCAGGTCTTTCTTATCCACCTTGAGATTCGGCGGACCAGGTTTTGTGGCCGGTGACGACGGTGGTGCCATGGCCGCGGACCCCGGACCGGGTGGGCTTCCGACCGGACTTTGGGCGAACAGTTGGGGGGAGAAGGAAAGACTCCACCAGGTTAAGATACAAGCTATGAAGACGCCGAATCTATTTGCGGCCATATCTCCTCCAGTTATATTTTTGAACTCCTGACTATTAACAGGCCTAATGCCCAGCGCCGATTCACTGGCGTAATTTCTAATAACATCGATTATAGCCGGGGGGTGAAGAAACGCGATGGGATATCTACCGATTTGCACACGAATGAATGATTTTGTTTGACCGGGCCGGAGAAGCAAGTATAGTAGTGTCGGGTATGGTATATATCCGTTCCGACTGATGGAGACAGACATCCCACCACTTCCCGCGGTGAACATGGTTGCCCAAGGCGGTGTGACCGCGGGGCCTAAGAGGATAAAAGGGCTGCTCTGCGACACTCCGGGACCAGCCGGGTTCATCATATTGCACAATAATGACAATCAGTCAGTCTCGGCCGTGCCGTATTGGGAGATATAGGTGTGACAGGCGACACAATAAAAATAATTTGGCCCGGTAATAGTCTTCCCACAACGGCGACAGAGGCGGCCGGTACTTCTGGCCGGGGGCCGATCTTTCTTATGTGACCGATTGCGCATTTCACCCCAGACCCGGTGTTTCTCTCTCTGGCATTCTTTTTGGTCGCAATATTTTTGGTTGTAGCTTCGCGCCATAAAGGTTGTGCCGCAAACTTGACAATGTCTTTCGATAAGAATAGCTCTGGCCATACCGTCATCCTTTTTGGGTGATAACCGGCCGGGGGGACCACCGGTTCCGGCTAATAACTAACAAATGAGGGACCGTAATGTTTGCCCCATGTTGAGGATGAGAACCGTGTCTAGCGACCGGGAAGCGAGTCGACCCAGTAACGCTGCGGAGATTAGAGCCAATAAATTAGTATAGATAGCCATAATAGTAAAAAAGCATATTGGAGGCATTGTATAAATATTTTTTTATGTGTCAAGCACATTTCATTCGGTTTCATGTTAAAAAAGCCCCCACCACCTCTAATAACACCACTAATCGCTCCCGGCCGAACCTCGGGGACCGGCGGTCTTATTCGCCCATCTCCAAACCAGCCTCCTGCGATCAGCCGGCTTTGGTCCGGACGCACCAGAGGAATGACCATGCACAACGACATTAGCTCGAAACTGCTCATTGAAAAATGCCGGGAAGAAATCATCAGGCGGTTACTCGGCATTCCGGTGGCCAAGAGTGTTCTGCTGGAGGAAGCCCAGACTGAGACGGTTAGTGCCCGGCGAGGCGATGCGGCCATCATGGTGACCGAAGAAAGCGGAAACCGCCGATTGGTTATCATAGAAGTACAGACTCATTGGGAAAAAGACGTGCCGATGAGATTGCTTGAATATCGGTATCGATACATGTTAAAATATCATGTGGAGGTAATCTCCTGTGTCATTCTCCTGCTGCCGGCCGCCGGAGCTTCTGAAATATACCAGGACAGTGAGGTCCAATTTCGATTCAGGTTAATTCGAGTTTATGACCTTGAGGCGCAGGATATTATGGCCGGAGGGGCCGTTTGTCTGATGCCGCTGGTTCCTTTGATGCGCCATGGAGCCGAGGCCCTGGATGAAGTAGACAAGTCAATCTACAAAAGTCATTTGCCGACAAAGGACAAGGCTGATTTATTGACCATCACCGCCATTTTTGCCGGCCTGGTGTCCAAAGAAATGGCCGGAAAGTTGATTTCCAGAAGGAGGGATATCATGATTGAATCAGCAGCCTACGAGGTTATCAGAGAAATAGAATACAAAGAGGGCAGACTGGTTGGTTTACTTGAGGGAAAGCTCGAGGGCGTGGTACTGAAGTCCCGTCAGGATATTATCCAAATTGTAAAATTACGTTTTGAAATCCTACCCCCCGGAATACTTCAAACCATTGAGTGCATAAGCGATCTGGATATGTTAGATGCCTTACTTAAGAGTGCAGTTACGGCCGCCTCTTTGGATCAGTTCATCCGGGAGATGGATACGGCAGTAAAACCATAAACAGACCGTTTCAGCCGGAATTCAGCCAACCAGCCAAATTTCTTGCCCCGTACAAAAAACTCCTGGGAGCCGCCATCCGACGTGTCTCCGACTTTGAGAGCGATCACCCCTCGGAACGTGACTGGATCACCCAAGCGGCAACTCTAAGACTCAGACATTGAATTTTTAACCCTAATGGAACACGGGATGACAGTTAACCAGACGCCCTCAGATAAGAAGATCGAATCCAGGGAGATTACTTTCTATTTGCCCGGCATGATCAAAGATGGTCAGGAGCGGGGAAAATATCCGGCCATTTCCATCACTGGGCCGGATTGCCGGCTTAATTGCCAACATTGTCGGGGGAGGTTACTCATCCCGATGATCCCGGCTGAAACACCGGAGAGGTTGATTATCACTTGTCGACAATTGGCGGCTCAAGGAAACATCGGGGTCCTGCTATCAGGGGGATCGGATTCCCGCGGGGTTGTCCCCTGGGCCCGATTCTGCGATGCCATTGCGGCGGTTAAAGAAGAAACGGGCTTAATCGTATCCATCCATACCGGAATTATGACGGCCCAAACGGCCGGGCGGCTTAAACAAGCCGGGGTTGACCAGGCGCTGACCGATGTGGTCGGTGACGAACGCACGGCCAGGGAGGTTCTACGGCTGGACGGGGGGCTGAGCGACATCAAAAGGACCCTGGACGCCTTGACCGAAGCCGGCCTGGACATGGTCCCGCATATTGTGGCTGGGCTATATTTTGGGCAAATCAAGGGAGAATATCAGGCCTGGCAAATTATCGCCGCCCATCGCCCGGCCGCGGCGGTACTGGTTGTGCTGACCCCTTTCAAGGGTACGCCCATGGCCGACGTAACGCCGCCTGACCTGGAGGAGTTGGCCGAGCTCTTGGGTGCGGGCCGGTCCTTGTTGCCTGATACCCCCATCTCTCTGGGTTGTGAGCGGCCCCGGGGAAAGAAAGGCCGGCTATTGGAGGCCCTGGCCCTAGAGGCCGGAATTGACCGGATAGCCGTTCCAGAGGAGGCTACCGTTGACCTGGCTAGATCTTTAGGTTGGCGGGTCAGGTTTCAGAAAACCTGTTGCTCTATCCCTTTTCTCGATTTGGTTGGCCGTCAAGGAAAAGTATTGCCCGTATAGCTCGGACGGCCGGATTCGGAGCAAATTGTCGTGTGTGGCATCACTGGAATATTCAACTATAAAACGGGTAAGCCGGTGGACAAGCAAGTCATCCGCCGGATGACCGACAAGCTGGCTCATCGCGGGCCCGATGGTCAGGGATACTATTGTAAAGATCACATTGGGTTGGGACACCGGAGACTATCCGTGATAGATCTGAGTGACCGGGCCGGGCAACCCATGGCCAGCCCCGATGGAACTGTTTGGCTTGTCTTCAATGGTGAAATCTACAACTTTCTCGAACTCAGAAAATCTCTGGAAGCCAAATATGATTTCCAGACCCGGTCCGATACCGAGGTGCTTTTAGCCTGCTATTTGGAATATGGCCCCGATTGTCTTCAATACCTGCGCGGGATGTTCGCCCTGGCCATTTATGATTCAACCCGAGACAGGTTGTTCCTGGCCAGGGATCGCCTGGGCAAGAAGCCGCTGGTTTATCATCTGGGTCGGGACGGAATCATCTTTGCCTCGGAAATTAAGGCCATTTTGGAGGTCCCGGGAGTTAACCGGAAGATAGATCCGACCGCCCTGGATCAATACCTGGCCCGGCAATTCGTACCCCATCCCAAGACCATGTTTCAAGGTATCTCCAAGCTGCCGCCGGGACACGCCCTGATCTGTGAACAAGGGCAGACCAATGTATACCGCTATTGGGATGTTGACTACTCGATAAAACGAAGGCTGACTTTTGAGGAGGCGGAAGCTGAAGTTTATCAATGTCTCAGCGAGGCCGTCCAGTGCCGGTTGATCAGCGACGTACCGTTGGGGGTAATGCTGTCCGGGGGGTTGGATTCCAGCCTGGTTACGGCCATTATGGCTCAGCTCGGGCACCGGCCGCTCAAGACTTTTTCCGTCAGTTTTGCGGAAAAAGACTACAACGAGGCTGACTATGCCCGGATGGTGGCCGATAGATATCAGACCGACCATCATGAGTTCATGGTTCGGCCGGATGCTCTGGCCGTCTTGCCCAAAATCATCTGGCAGTTATCAGAGCCGATGGCTGACTCCTCAATCTTGCCTACCTTTTGGCTGGCTCAGCAGGTCCGGCAGGAGGTTACGGTGGCCTTGAATGGAGATGGCGGAGATGAGTTGTGTTGCGGCTATGGCAAATACCGGATCCATCCCCTGGCCGCCTGGTGGCACCACTTGCCGCGAGGGATCAGAGAAAGGATCAGGTCTCAATTTCGGCGACTGGTCAATCACGGAAAAGGTGGTCAGGGACCACTCCATCGGATCTGGACCGGTCTCCTGTTTCCCGAGGCCAGGTCATTATACTTCCCCATTTTCTTTACCCCGGAGAGGAAGCAGGGTCTTTACCGGGAAGGGTTTATCCCAAACGTATTCAATTGCTACGAAGACACGCAGGAACTCCTGGCCCAGGCCGAGGCCGCCTCGTCCAATGTGGTGGAGAAGATACTCTATCTGGACACACACACCTATCTACCCGATGATCTGTTGGTTAAGATGGATATCGCGTCCATGGCCCACGGCCTGGAGACCCGGTCCCCCTTTCTCGACCACCGGCTGATTGAGTTGATGGCCTCTTTACCGGTGGATTATAAGGTGAGTCAGGGGCGGCACAAGCGCCTGCTGAAGAGTCTGGCCCGACGATTGTTGCCTTCGGAGGTAATTCATCGGCCCAAGCAAGGCTTCGCCATTCCCCTTGATGCCTGGTTCCGGGGTGAATTTGGTCTTACAGCCAAAATGATCCTGGAGCATCCCGCCGCCGGCATCAATGAATTCTTCAGACCGGAGAACGTGACCCGGTTGTTCCAGGAGCACCTGGCGGGCCGGGTCAATCACGGCCATCGGTTATGGATGTTGTTGATTTTAGAAATCTGGTTGGCCATTTTTTTTCAGGGGTTTGACCCTCAGGCGCCGTTGAAGCAGTTGCGACCGTGAATCCTTGTTCCGATCATCCGATCACCGTCGGTAAAAAGTATTCTCTGGGCCGGCTAACCCAGATCAAGAATTGTTATCGACAAATGCGGCAATTTGGTGTTAGAGATTCCTACGACGTTCGATGCGCGAATCCAGTGGACCGACAAACTCAAGAATATCTTCCAGCGGCTATCACCTGCGGCAAAAAAAGGCCGCGGCCTTAAGAGGGGTTGGTTACATGCGCGAGATATATTCAGCCGTTAAACATTTCCCCTATAACCAGTTGAAATTTCTTGTCACCAGGGCATTAATTCCTGTCCTGGTAATCTTTATCGTATTTCTTCCGGCAGTTGGTTGGCCGGCCGGCTCTGACCCGGAAGACCGGGCGACCAGTGACCCCAATGCGCTGCCGGCCATCCCCGGGGCTATCTTCAATGACTCCCAGCCGGAATCCACCCCAATCAATCTGTGGGTTCCTTTGGACGAAGTCTCCTTCGGGGCCAAAAACGCCTCCATCGGGGTAGATTTGGGCTCACCAAAGCGGATCGATACCATCAAATTGGTTGGGAACTTATCTGAAAAAGGCGGGAAAACAATATTCTCCGGCAACACCTTAGCCGTTTATACCTCTCTTGATAACAAAACCTACTCCCGTTACACCGGCTCGGCCCAGACCGAGACCGAGACGAAAGATACCGACAACTACGTCATTCTTTTCTTGACCATCAAGGGCCTAACCATAAACACCAGGTACTTAAAAATAGTCTGCACCGCGAATTTCGATCCTCCGCACCGGACATTTTCGGAAAAACTATGGCGGATGATCTCCGTCTCCGGGCCAAAACAATAATTTGTTGCTTGTTGCTGGTTACGGGTTGATGAGCAGAACGATTATGAAGAATAAGTACCAAACAAGTAACCGACGTTGAGGCCCCTTGACTTCCATCAACCGAGTCATATTTAAAGACACCTTTTTTGTCACCTGGATGGGTTGGGTGGCCACCTTCCTTGGATTCTGGCTCCCGGTTTACATGGCCGGTCTATTTGGCGCCGGAAACCTGACCGATGCCTTTTTCATGGCCTTATCCCTAATCTACCTGGTGTCCGGAATCGTCAACAATCCCATTAATAGCGTCGTGATTCCCGTTTTTGTCGATTATCGGATCAAAGAGCCGGGGGAAGCCGGCCGCATCTTTGGTTCCTCCACGCTGCTATTAGGATTAGTCTCCCTGGCCGCCATATTGGTCATCGTCGTCCTGGTCGCTGCCCGGCCTTTTCCCCAATTGCTGGGCGCCCAAAAGGACGCAGTTAGTCTGGTCATGACCATGACGATGGAGCTGCTCCCGATGATCCCGGCGGCCATCTTTGCTACCTTTTTAGCCGCCACCTATGGCTCATTCCAAAAATTCGGGTTAAGTGAATCTATTCGCGGTGTCCACTATATTTTGGTCCTGGTAGCCATGTTCTTGGGGCATCGGGCCTGGGGCATCAACAGCGCCATCATCGGTCATGTGGTTGGCGCTCTGGCGGAAGTGGCCCTGGCCGCGTGGTTGGTCCGGACGTTGGATTTCACCCCGGCCTACACCTGGCGGATTCATCCAGCTATTAGAGACATGTTGAGACTTTCAAAATACCCCATGATTGGTTCCTGTTTGTTGCAATTCAATCCTTTTTTGGATAGACTGATGTCTTTGTTCACCGGTCAGGGGAACGCGTCCGTACTGGGATATGCCGAAAAAGTGGCCTTGATTCCTTTGCTTCTCCTGGGTACCGGTTTTTCATCGGTTATCTTGTCCCATTGGTCTAAATATCGGGCACTTGATCAGTTCGACGAAGTCAAGCAAAATTTTCACACGGTGGTGTCCTTAACCGTGTTTCTATTCTTGCCGGTGGTATTATTAATCTTGGTCTTCCGGCTGGAAATCGTTGAAATTATATTTTTGAGAGGCAGATTTACCGCGGCTGATGCGGAGTTGACGGCTAAGGTGCTGGCGGCGTTGATTCCGGGTTCCATTCCGTACATGGTGGTAATGGTTCAAGTGAATGTATTTCTGTCGCAAAAGAACACACTCATTCCTTTCTTGAACGGATTGCTGAATGTCGGTCTAAACATCACTTTGAACCTGGCCCTGGCTTTTTGGTTGAAGCTGGGGGTCGTCGGCATCGGCCTGTCCACTTCAGGCACTTACCTGGTGTTGTGCTTATTCTTAGGCCGTTTCCTACGGCAGCAGGGCTTGCACCGTTTTTCGCGACATTCCCTGGTCGAGGGGCTCCGCTTAATCACGGCGGGGCTGGCCACCTGCCTGGTGGCTTATTATTTTAATATGTCAGCGCGGTCATGGATGATTGAGTTTAGCCTGGTCCCCAAGACGGCCCTGCTCGCTGCCATGCTGTCTGTTGGGCTGGTGGTCTATTTCGGCGTCTCGTGGCTGGTCAAGAAGCCGGAGGTCATGATGATCAAGGCATTCCTGAGCGGCAAACTCCGGCGAACGACAGCCAATTAAGAACTTTCATACGGAGGGCGCCGGGATTTCTCCGCGTCTTCTGTGTGACGCGTCCTACCGGATGGTAGAATTTGAGATGTGAATAATATGCTTATTATCTTGGAGTAGATATGAATGATCCCGTCAGGTGGAAAGGCCAGACTTCAGGGGATGAAGCCCTATTTCGCAGGGATAGTTCCGGCCTCAGAGTGCTGATGGTTCTCGGGATGTTTCATCCCATCATCGGTGGTGCGGAACTACAAGCCCAACGCCTGGCCGGGGCTTTGCTGGGCCGGGGCGTCTCAGTGGAAGTGGTCACTTCCAGGCAAAAGGGAACCGCAGACCGGGAAGTGCTCAACGGCCTCCCCGTGGTGCGGGTGGGGGTGCCGGGGTGGCTCCGACTGGGTAGGATCAAGTTCTATTGTCTTCAAGCGGCCATCTTCCTCTATATCTTCAGGCACGGACGCCGGTTTGATCTCATCCATGTTCACGGGGCCGGCTACCTGGCTTTTGCGGCCCTGGCTGCGGCGCGGCTGCATCGGCTCCCCATCATAGTCAAGGGGCTTAATAGCGGTCATAAATTTGACCTGACAGAACTAATTGAGATATTCCGGTTGGGCCGGGTCATGGCCTCGCACCTGGTTCGTCGGGTGAGTATGTTCATAGCCACCACCCCGGCCATGGCTGAGGCATTCATCGCGGCCGGGGTCGCGGCCGACCAGGTGACTCTCATCCCCAACGGCGTAGTCACCCAAGGTACATCGGAGCTGGAACCGGCCTCGACACCTCATCCCGACCCGGTCATCGGCTTCGTGGGGTCGCTCTATCCCAGTAAGAACCTGCCGCTGCTAGTGGAAGCCCTGGCCAAACTGAAGAAAGACGGAATGAATTTTGAACTTCTCCTGGTTGGCGGTGGTCCGGAAAGAGCCAGACTGCTCAAGTTGGCCAAAAACCTGGAGTTGGCAGATAGGCTGAAGATCACCGGATACGTCCAAGACGTGGAGAATTTTCTAAGCCGCATGGATATCTTCGTCCTTCCCTCACCGGCAGAGGGGTTATCCAATGCCCTGCTGGAAGCCATGGCCTCGGGTTTGGCTTGTGTGGCCATGGATATTCCGGCCAATCAGGCCGTGCTCGAAAACGGACGGAACGGCTTGCTGGTCCCTTTGGCCGCGGGGGCATCCGGTTTGGCCCGAGAACTGGCCAGGCTGCTTGAATCTCCAGACCTTCGCCACAGATTAGGACGCCAGGCCAGGGAGACCATCCGCTCCCGGTTTTCCATGGACTCGGTGGCTCAACGATATGTGCAGCTTTACGACTCACTGCCGGCCGGGAAAAATAAATGAAGCGAATCAAGCTCCTCATGGTTGGCCCCTACCCGCCGCCGGATAACGGCATGAGCCTGGCGTTCAAGATGCTTTTTGACGGTCTCAAGAGTTCCGGAGAATTCGATCTCCACCTGGTCAATCTCTCCTCAAAGGACTCAACCCGCCGTGATGAAGGATTCACCTTTGGCCGCCTGGCCGAAGTCGCCGGGGTATTATTCAACTTCATCAGGGTGCTGGTCCGTTTTCGCCCGACTCTGGTCTATCTCACCATTTCCCAATCCAAATTGGGCTTTCTAAAAGACGCCTTGATGATCAACCTGGCTCGATTATCCGGAGCTTTAGTGGTCACTCACCTGCACGGCGGTAATTTCAAGGGCCTGTACCTCCGCCTTTCACCACTGTCGCGATCCCTGGTCAAACGCACCCTGGCCGGGTGCCGATTCTTGATAGTCCTCAGCCAAAACTTAGCCGCCGATTTTAATTTCGTTCCCCAGTGGGAGAATAAGATCAGGGTCGTGCCTAATGCCTTGCCCGCCGCTATTAGCCATGATGTGGGAGGTAAGGGCATCTCTCAGCCATTTAACGTCCTTTTCCTATCATCTTTGATATTGGAAAAAGGTTATCTGGACGTGCTCGAAGCCGCAGCCATTCTCAAACAACAAGGGTACATGGGGGTGCATACCTATTTTGCCGGAAATTTCCTCTTAGCCCAGGATAACTATACTAATCCGGAGGAGATGCGGGCCGAATTCCAATCAAAGACAATTTATCTCGGATTATCCGGTCTGATCCATTACTTAGGGTTTATTTCCGGTAATGCGAAACAGGCTCTGTTGGAGAAATGTCATCTTTTTGTTTTACCCACTTATTATGCTAATGAAGGCCAGCCGCTGTCCATTATTGAGGCCATGGCCGCAGGTCTACCCGTTATCACTACTAAATACCGGGGCATTACGGCCTTAATCAATGACGGGGAAAACGGTTTTTTTGTCCCGCCCAAATCCCCCGCAGCCATAGCCGACCGAATTATTCAGCTCCTGGAGAATGAAGATGAGTACGCCAGAATAAGCCAATTAAACCATAACGCTGCCGCCTGCAGATTTTCTCCAACCACACACATCAACCGGATCAAGGGGATTCTTCAGGACTGTTTCCACGCCACAGATTAAACCGAAAATGGATTGTTTCCCAATTTCAGGATACGGACCGGCATGAGCAAATACCGAACCCAGACACCACTGTCTGATACCGAAATCATATTTTTCTTGCCCATCTTCAAGAGTTATGAAGACGTAGCCCTCACTCTGGCTCGGGTCGCCCCAGTGGCCAAACGCCTGACCATTATCTTTTGGAAAACCGGGGGAGAAGATGCCATGGTGGATCGTCACCCCAACTTCCAGGTCAAAGTTCTCCCATCTCGACATTTTTCTCTAAAACTGATCGGTCTATTCCGCCTGGTGTTGTCTCTAATCTCCTCGGCCTCGGGACCTGTGATCCTTCATGACACCTTTGGTTTCTTGCTGCCTTTGTTCTGTCTCCCCCGATGGAAAAAGAAAATCATCACCGTGTCATCACTTTATTCTCCCTACACCTATGCCATTACCAAAGTCTATAATCACTTGACTCCGGCCTCACAACTCCGTTTGGCTCAAACCAGGCTTTTTCTAACTGATGCCCTGGTCCAAACCGGTTTGATCGTCACGGCCGACCACCTGGTCGCTCAGGCCCCGGGATTGATTCCGTGGTATACGCCGGGATGGTTGGCTACATTTAGAAACAAGTTCTTTGTTATCCCCAACAGTGTCGATACCGGTCGCTTCACCCCGACCTCTGTTGACCGGTCATCACTGGGTCTGCCCGAAGACAAGTTCGTTTTGCTTTTTGTGGGAGAATTGGGGACGCCAAAGGGTTTCTTCATCGCCGCGGAAGTGGTCAAGCAACTGGACGCCAGGGGCCTCCCAGTCATCTTAGCGGCTATCGGACCGGACAGTGAACTGGAACGAGACCGACTCCACCGGATGATGGCCGCGCCCGAGTCGGCCCGGCTCATTCGGATCGTACCGCCGATGGATCGGGAGACCTTCATCAGTTATTATCATGCCGCTGATTTATTTGTTTATCCAACAAGATATGATGGTTCCCCCAGAGTCGTCATCGAGGCTATGGCCACTGGGTTGCCGGTGGTGGCTTCCGATCATCCCGGCATTGTGGTTTTTAGCCATGACCAGGGCCTTCTCACCAGTCACCGGCTTGATGATGTGTCCGGGTTCGTAACCACCATTGCCAGGCTATTAACCGACCAGACCACCCGACGCCGACAGGGCCAGGCGACTCGCGAGGATATCGTCCCTCGGTTTTCCCTTGACGCCGTAGCCCAAGATTATATCAATTTTTATGAGAAAATTCTCCGGGCCCAGCCTGATCCAGGCCTGCTTCCGCCGCAGGAGTTGAAATGATAATTACCTTTTGGCAAAACATGCCCAGCCACATCCAGGCTCCAGTTATTAGAGCCTTAGCCAAACGGACAGACTGCTTGGTGAACTGGGTGGTCGAAAGTCCTATCCCCGAATGGCGACGGAGAATGGGGTGGGACACCCCGGAGGTGGGTCAAGCCAACTTACTGATTTGTCCTGATGGCAGAATGATTAAGGACTTGTTGGCCTATCGGCCGAGCGATAGCATCCACATTTTTTCTCCTGACCGCACCATTCCCCTGGTGATGAGGGCTTTTTATTCATGTTTGGCTGGGAAGGCTCGAATGGGACTCTTATCCGAAGCCAAAGATTGGAGGGGATGGCGGGGCTGGGTTCGGCTGGCCATGGGGCAGACCACGGCCCAGATTCAGCGGTGGCGCATAAGTTTTATTCTGGCCATGGGCAGCCTTGGGGTCAACTGGTTTCAAATGTGCGGTTATCCGGATCGAGTAATATTTCCATATTGTTATGTAGCCGAACCACCGGAGCACGTCCCGGCCGCGGCTGTAGCTCAGAAGAAACATGATCGGGCAGTAAACTTGATCTTTATCGGCCAGTGTATTCACCGTAAGGGCGGTGACCTGCTTCTTAAGGCGCTGGCCGGGTTGACCCATCTGGATTGGCGATTAGAGGTAATTGGGGATGGGGCCGAGCTGAACAACTGGGCCGCGCTGGCCGCGGAGCTGCAGATGTCTAGTCGCATCAACTTTCGGGGCAATTACCCCAATAACATATCCACGCAACTACTGGCCGCGGCCGACTTCCTGGTCCTGCCCAGCAGATGGGACGGATGGGGGGCTGTGGTTAACGAGGCTCTGATGCGGGGCATCCCGGTGATCTGCAGTGACAAATGCGGCGCTTCGGACCTGCTGAACGGGGCGGAGCGAGGAGAAGTCTTTCGGGCCGGTTCGGTGACGGCCCTCCGCCGGACCTTGTTTCGGCGTATTTCATTAGGTCCGACATCCCTCGATGACTCAACACGAATTAAGCAGTGGTCAACGGATATCCAGGGCGACCGAGTAGCCGACTATCTACTCCAGGTTCTCAAGTCAGCCTTCAAACATGAACCCCGACCTATCCCCCCTTGGGTGGAAAATTAACCGAGGCCCAAGAAGGACCATTCCTGAACGGTTTATTTACTACTCGGTCGTTTACCTTTCTAAAGGCTGTCCTAAATTTACAATCGGCCCCGGCAAATGTTCAGGGCAAACGCATGAAATTTATTTTGAGGGGCGATATACTCTAGCCTAGGAGTCTGTCGGACTTTCAGTTTGAAAGCGAACCAAAGCTCGGCTCCTTCTTGGGATAACTAACTAGATAATATATTTAATTTTAGTTGACTTTTTAAGCTAAATTATGGTATATTAGTTTTTAAACTTTTAGTGATAAAACCTATAATAAAGACCATGAAATCAAAATTTAAAGATGCCGACCGACAGACCCTCTTTCTTTTACCTCCTGCGGTTCAAGATTGGCTGCCCAAGAATCATTTGACCCGCTTTGTTCTTGATATCGTAGATCAACTTGACCTTCGCTCTTTGAGAAATTCATACGCCGGCCGTGGCTCTAAGGCTTACAACCCCGAGATGCTGGCGCTCTCCTGTTTTACGGGTATGCGACAGGAGTTTTCTCCAGTCGGCAGCTTGACCGATCTACATATGATTCCGTGGCTTTTCGTTTTATCGCCGCCAACACCCACCCCGACCATGACACAATTGCGGACTTCAGGAAACGGTTTCTCCCCCAATTGACCGAACTATTTAAATAAATAATAGTTATCGCCCACCCAATGGGGGTCTTTAAGCTCGGCCAGATCAGTCTTGATGGAACCAAGGTTAAGGCCAATGCTTCCAAACACAAAGCTTTAAGCTATGGTCATGCGTGCAAGCTTGAAACTCTGTTGGAGGCGGAGGTGAACAAGTTGCTACAGTCGGCCGAAGCGGCTGATAAGTCCAATATTCTCGATGAAATGGACATTCCGGCCGAACTCTCCATCCGTCAAGAAAGGCTCCCGGCGATCAAAGAGGCCAAAGCTGAAATCGAGCGGCGCGCCACACAAAACCATAGTCAAGAGCAACAGGCCTATGAGGCTAAACTCGCCGACCGGGCTAGGAAAGAACAGGAAATCGGCAAGAAGCCGAAAGGTCGGCAACCCAAACCGCCAGTGCCTGGCCCAACGGAAAGAAAACCAGATAAACCTGACTGATGGCCAATCACGTATCATGCCGGTATCTGGGGGAGGCTTCGAACAGGCTTACAACGCTCAAGCCGGGGTGGACACTGAGACAATGATCATAACCACTGCCCATGTATCTCAGACCCCAGACGATAAGCAAGAGTTGGAACCAGCTCTGGACACTTTGCAGCAACTGCCTCAAACACTTGGGACTGTAAACAGCGCCTTCACAGACAACGGCTACTTCAGCCAATCCAACATCACCCTATGTGTTCAGAAAGGAATAACCCCATACATAGCCTGTGGACGAGAAGCACACAACCTCCCTCTCATGGAACGGTTTATGGAACCACAGCCTCTCTCCGAGAATCCCGACGCCATAGACGAGATGAAATATAGACTGAAGACACAACCTGGTAAGGTGATCTATGCTAAACGAAAGAGCACCGTCGAGCCTGTTTTTGGCATCATAAAGTCCGTCATAGGATTCCGCCAATTCTTGTTGCGCGGGCTTGAGGCAGTAGATGGTGAATGGCAACTTGTTTGTATTGCTTTTAACCTCAAGAGACTCCACACGCTGACCTTAGCGGCGTGACATGGTACAAATAAAACAGGCAAACGGTCGGAACTGGCTGCCTGATATGATTCTGCTGCCTCAAAACCGGCGCGTTCTGGAAGCCAGACCTAATCGAGGCAAGTCTTCGTGGAATTTTGAAAAAAATCCCGTCGAGAACTGAGTCCTGCCCTGTGCCTAACTCCGACAGGCTCCTAGAACTTAATCAACCCTTGGCCACGGCCTACTACATGAAGGAAGACCTGCGACAACTCTGGTCTCAGCCAAACAAAACCGCTGCCGAAGCCTTCTTGAATGATTGGATTGATCGGGTCGGCTCCACCGACATCCAAATGCTCAAAAAATTTGCACAGACACTGGGCGCCCACCGTTTTGGCCTATTGGCATATTTATGATCACCCTGTCTCCACAGGTCCGTTGGAAGGGACAAACAACAAAATTAGGACCATGAAGAGACAAGCCTACGGTTACAGGGACACCAAATTCTTCAAACTAAAAATTATGGCCGTTCACGAGGCCAAGTACGCTTTAGTCGGATGAACCTAAAATAACTGTTAAAAAGAGGTACTATATATCAAGTATGGCCAATGACGCGCGAATGTTTGGTAAGGCTGTTCGGAGTCATTGGGGAATTGAGGATGGGCTGCCCAGGGTGCTGGATGTGATTTTTCGGGAGGATGACATCCGAATTCGTAAAGGGAACTCCGCCGCGAATATGGCTGTGATACGTCATATGGGCTAAGCCTCTTGAAGCAAGAAAAGACCGCCAAGGTTAGCATGAAAATCAAAAAGAAGAGATGCGGTTGGGATGACAGTGACTTATTAAGGGTACTCCGTGCCTGAGAATTTCATGCGTTTGCCCTGGGCAAATGTCAGTTTATAGTTGACCCGGAGTACATTTTTTTGTATAAGTAATTTTCATCCTCATTTGGTTCAATTGAGCCCGACACGGTAGATCAATTTGCCTGGGTGGCGGAACTGGTAGACGCAAGGGACTTAAAATCCCTCGGTCCTCGTGGCTGTACGAGTTCGATTCTCGTCCCAGGCACCAAACAAATCAAGATGTTAGTCTAAGGGAGCCATGTGTGGA
>JADFYC010000460.1 GCA_015233295.1 Deltaproteobacteria bacterium
TTGTTCAATATCACTGCAATCTTTGGTTGCTTTATACCTCCCTTGAACCAGGCCAACATCACTCGCGCAAGATCATCTTTATACCTTTTGAACTCTTCACCAGCGTCTTTTCGGGCCTTGAGATTAGCCAGATCCGGATGAACTTCAGCCCCGGCAACCGGGGGCTCGTGCTGTTCAGTCGGCTCCAGTGGTTCGGGCTGGGCTGTCGGAGTAACCGGCTCTTGGACTTCGGCCTGGGGATATTCACCGGCCTCAGATTCAGGTTGTTCCTGAACTTCGGCTTGCTCACTCGTAGCACTACCGTACTGCTTAACTTGTTCTGTTTGGGGTGACGGCTGAACTTCGGCCAAAACTTCCGTAGCAGTTTCGTACTGGTCATCTGTGACGATACAATGTTGTTCCGTGGCGTTCGCCCCGTTCTGGTCAGTCGTAGCAGTTTCGTAGCATAACAGGGTGCCTTGCTTCATTGTTGGTGTTTTATCGCCCGTTAACTCTGTAGCATTTTTGTACTGCTTATCCGTAGCAGCACTGTACTGCTCAACGGATTTAACCCGGTCGAGTAGTTCCAGGGTGCACGCTAATATCTGTTCGAGCATCCACATGGTGTTGTCATCCCTGGTCGGTGTCGGCACCTGGCCATCTTCACCCTTGGCGATCTACTTCAAGATCAGGTTAAACAGTTCGTGCAAAGATTCCTTGGGCCTCTTAAGTGATTCCATAATGGCCACGGACTCACCATCCAGGATGATCGTCACCCGCTTGCCGTCGTCACCCATCTTAGCCTTTGCCCATGCTTTGACCCTTTCGGCCTCAGTTTCAACCATCGTTTGACCTCCTGTAGCAGTGCATAACTGGTAGCTTTCCCGTGCTATAGCATTACTGTACTGGTAACAGCACGTAACTGGTAGCAGTACAAAACTGGTAACATCGACGTACTGGTAAAGGTTATGTACTGGTAGCATTACTGTACTGCTTTTTCGCCAAGATATCAAGATAATTCTATTGATTCGGCCAAGGGCATCCCCGGCAGAGGCGCCACGGCCAGATAAGCGGGCATCGTCACCCCAGAGGTTTTCTATAAATTTGTCAAAAACCCCGGCCAGGACTTTTTCAGAAGTTTAGGAAAAACTCAGGATAGAACTTTTCCCCGACCCTGGGGAAAACCAGGGCAGGTCAACCCTGGGGCCGGATAAAAAGGAAAAGGCCAGGATAACCCGGCCTCAATTGTCCCTGATGGTCCGAATATTGAACATTATCACTTCACCACCCGAAGATTCCGCCCCTCCTGTTTCCGCTCTCGCTCCCATCGGGCGAACATCTCTTGCAACTCCGGTGGCGTTTTTTCGTCGCCCAAGGCGCTGATGTAATCACAAAAGTTTCGGATCGGGCCTTCTTGAATGTCGGTGAGGTTAGACATGTCGCAGGCCACCCACAATTCGGCCAATTCTTCGTGATCCAGATCTGTTATAGCCACTCGATCTGCCTGGGTTAGACTCAGAATTCCGGCCGTTAAAGCGTCTCCACAGCCTTTCCAATCTGATTTGTCGAATAATGCTATGGCCTTGTCGAATACGGCATTAATCATTATATCCACCTTCCTTCTTATTTTGACGATAAAATGCCAGGGTGCCCCGGCCCTTGTTGCCTGCTTTGGTGATGTAGTCAGAATATAATCAATTCCATAGGTCCAGGCTCACCTGAGCAAAAATTTGGGATTGCGTTGAGTACCTTGGCCTTTACGGCTATATAGAAATCCCGGATTGCCGGTGGGTCTGACTCATAAGATTGGTTCACCCGCGCCCTGGTCATCAAGAACGCCCATTGTTTGAGGGTCTCGGGGTCACCTTCGAGGATCTGATTCCGGTCTTCCGGGGTCATGCCTTCAATGCCGTCTCTCAGAATCTTCTTGGCTGCGGGCCATTGTTTTCTGTCGGCCAAGTCCTGGGCCTGAATAAAGAGGGAATGTTCCATCTGCGTTCCTTCATTGTATTGGGAGGAGTACCAGTCGTCCGTGGCCGGCACCTCACCCTGTGTTGATTTAGGCCGCCGCTATAGCAGGCCTTAGCTCAGCCAGAACGCTCTCATACCACCGAACTTGTTGAATTGCCGCCCCGATGTGGTTGGCCTTCCCGGCATCGACAATGACACTGTAGAGCTTTCCTTTTTCGGTTGGTGCCCATTTCCAAGTATCTTTACTGCCGTTCTTGCCGGGTTTGACGATGATCTTCTTTTGAAGACCGGCTTCAGTCAGAAGTTTGTTCATTTGCAGGGCGGTAATTCCGCCGTAAATCTGGCCCAACTCGGTGGCGTTGCAATGCCGTTGCTGCATATCGTTAAGCAAATGTGTAGCGTCCACCAGAGCTAAACAGCTTTCTCCATAAAGCGCCCTGACAGCTTTGTCCGACGCCAAGATAACCTGATTACTTTCTAACCCGGCAATCTTGGCCACATCACGGTATCCCTTGAACGTCCGAATCATGGCTACGTGCTTCTCGGCTATCGCCTTGGCCGCGTGAGTCACCGTCCCGGCCCTGCTGGTCTCTCGAAGTTGGTTTTCGCAGGCGATGAAATATCGCCGGGCCTGTTGGCCCTTCGGATTCTTTTCAACCATTGAAAGCTCTTTGCCCATGCCGATGGTCAGTTGATATTCGATTCGGTTATGGCCACCCCTGCCGTCTTTGCTTCCTAAATTTCGGAAGCAAAAGAAATCGACGTCCTCAATAAAGCCGTATTCTTCAATGCGGCTATTGATCCAGTCAGCAAATTTGGTTTTGACTTCCAGGAATTCATGAAGCTCCCTGGCGTCAACCGTGGGGACATCCTGATTACTGATTTTTCTGGTCTGAATGGGGATTAATTGCTTTTCATGTTTCATTTTCTTTGCTCCTTTAGCTTCTTGCAAAACTAATCTGCGAGATATAAAATTGATATAGTGGTCCCCACTCTTAGTTATTATGGTAACAATTATAACAAAAGGTGTATCTAAATTAACAGTATCGCCTTATCCATAGTTAA
>JADFYC010000461.1:0-2483 GCA_015233295.1 Deltaproteobacteria bacterium
ATCTTGGCCGCGCCCAGATACAGGCCGTCCCATGGCCCCGGCCGGCTCAAAAATCGGGTGAAAACCAGCCCACCCAGCAAAATCCCCAACAGAAAGGCGCCCAAAATAATGGTCAGGGTATAGGTGAAGCTGCCCAGGAACATCAGATAGACCCGGGTCAAGAAAACCTGGTAGGCCAGTGAGGAAAACCCGCCGTAAAAAGCCAGGAAGATCATAAACCAGCGCAATCTGGAACTTATGGCCGGGGCGGATGTTGGCTGGGCTCCCGGACCACCGGAGAAGTCCGCGGCCCGCTTCTTTTTTCTGGATTTGCCGGTAGCTTCGGGTTGAGGGGTCGGCGGGCTGGACATCACTGGCCGGGCCGTGACTCGCCTTTGCCACTGAATAGCGGCTATCCCGATCATCACATTGACCAGTGCCGCGGCGTAAGTGGTCAGATGGATACCCCAAAATCTCAATAAAATGAATCCGGTCAAAAAACATCCCACCACCGCGCCGCACGTATTAACCGTATACAAGGCTCCGACCGATACTCCGATGTCATCTTGTCTGGTGACCAGGTACCGGCTCAGGACCGGCAGGGTGGCTCCCATCAGGAAGGTCGGAATCAGGACCAGGATGAAGGAAAAGAAGAACTTGACCAGGCTGAGTAGATAAAAATGAAGCTCCAGCGCCCCATACAGCCAGACGTAAAAGGGACTCAGCAGGGCCAACAGGAGCGGAAACAAAACCGCATAGACTCCGATCCCCACTTCCAACAGGCCATACACCCGCAGCGCGTCCGGCCGGGCGTCAATCCGTTTGCCGGCCACATAACTGCCCGCGGCCAATCCGCCCATGAATGACGACAGCACCGTAGCCATGGCAAAGGTGGTTGATCCAAAAATTAGACTGAGGGTTTTGGACCAGACCAACTCATAGACCAATCCGCTGCCGCCGGAAAGGAAGAAGAAAACAAAAATTAATGGACTAAGCATGGATCGGGCCGATGGGGGAGATGGATTTGGGCTCATTCTGGTTGCTTGTTTCTGGTTAATTGTTTCTGGTTACTGGTTGTCAGTTACTTGTTCCTGGGTTCTGGTTGCTTGTTTCTGGTTTCTTGTTGCCGAAAAAAACATTCGCTTACCTTGTATCCGCAGCGTGAAACGGCAAAGAGCAACGTGTAACAAGCAACCAGCAATAAGTAACGGGGGGACTACCCGGACACGCCGGGAGGCGCGCCGGGTCGAATAATGAGACTAATTCTTTACTTCTTGTCTTCAAAGACAATCTTCATCCCCGAGGGGCCGAAGGTAATTTGCGCGCCTTGTTTGGTGGAAGTCAGATTGATCACAACGCCTTTGTTATTTTTCATGGTGGAGGCGCCGGCACCGTAGCCAAGCGAGGCATCGGCTGACGCGGCCACGTAATCTCCTGTGAAGTCTTTGACGTCCTTCAGGTTATAGACTGTCCCGGTCGCTTCCGTCTCACTCATGCCGACACCGGCGATCTGAATTCCGCTGATCTTAAATTTGAGTTTCTTGCCGTCGGTTAGGGTCAGGATCCCGGCACCCCACTCGGCGCCCACACCGACCGTCAATGATTTGGTCTTAATCTGCACCGTCCCTGCGGCCTTAGCCGGCGGAACCGGTTTGTCTTTCGGCTTTTCTTGGGCCCACACCGGAGCAAAGGACATGACAAATACAATGGCTAGAGCTAATCCAAACACGGCTATTTTTTGTAGTTTCATGTTACACTCCTTGGGTTATGATAAATTAAGCCAAATGAGGTCCACATTACAAAAGAAATTATGATCTGGTGCCGCACGAGCCGGACTTGCTTGCAGGCCATGGTCACCTCCTTCCTCCGGCTGTCTAAATAGAACACTCCACCCGTCGTTGGGCGTAGAGATGGTAGAGCCCGGCGGGTCGAAAAGGCTCTGCGGGAAAAGATAAGGCACGAGAAGAATAGATGCTATCCCGGTTGAAGAATATAATCAAATACCGTCGAATCGCCAGAAGCGAGAGGGGACGACCGGACCTTACCGGAAATGAGCATCCAGCAGATGATATTGACCATCAATCACGTCCGGGACATCCCGAAGTTTTTGTCCTTTCCATTGGGACTGGCTCCAGATAAATGGTTTCCCATCGGCGTAGGCCGTGGCAAACTTCATCCAAAAGTTATGATTGGGAGAATTAGCCACAAGAAGACCTTGTAATCCGGAAGCGTATGAAATCATGGAGGCCGATGCCGCCTTGGCATCCACAGCCCCATCCGGGATGGTCTTGGGATAAGCGGTCTCACCATAACCCAGGTCCCATCTGCCGAAAATGGATAGCGGATTAGCTGGGTCAATATATGTGATTAGAGCCTTTGCCGATTCGATGTCCTTAACGCTTCTGATTTGGGCCAAAAGTTGTCGTTTCCGGGCCGGGCGGGTGTCCACCGGCTGTAATTCATCTCGAATGAGGTAGGAGGCCGGATAGTTATTACCGATAATG
>JADFYC010000461.1:2596-3012 GCA_015233295.1 Deltaproteobacteria bacterium
AAGACATCTCCACCAACCCGATTTCCTTGGTTTTGGCGTCGACGATCATGTATCCATTCATGTAAGTGCCGGATGGCTCCAACGAGGTGTACTTAAAAAATGAATCCAGGGAATCAGCGAATTGCTCCGCCAGGGTGGCCCGCCAGAACATCCACAAGGCTTTGGTTTTCGGTTCGGTATAGGTGGCCGAATGGGTGGTTTCATTAAACATAATACCCTTGTTGTTATAGCCAAAATCTTGACCTGACCCGATAATTCCAGGGGACGCGGCGTTCGCAGCCAGGTAGTCGCCATTGATGAATAAATTGACGATCATACTCTGGGTCAAATAGGCCCACCAGGTATTGTGGGTGATATAGATATCGTCATCGGTCTTTTTGACAAAGGCGGAACATTTCCCATGCCGCGAAGTTTTG
>JADFYC010000462.1 GCA_015233295.1 Deltaproteobacteria bacterium
GGCCATTCGAAGGAATCACCTGGGCGTAAATCGTGGACGCCTGGATAAGGTCTACGTTGGCTTCAGAATATTTAGTACCGAGAAGGATATTGGCAGGAATGGGATTGGGCACAGGTGTAGGCACGGGATTGTCGCCCCCGCCACCGGCGCACCTAACCAGTGTCACCAGGGCCATCAACAGCCCCAGACACACCATAATAGACAAAGGACCAGATTTTCTCAGGCCGGTCATGGCAGTCTCCTTATCTACAGTCTGTTGTTACTAGTTCGCCACGCAAGTCGAAGTTCCATTAATCGAGCCGAAGTTTCCTAGCCTTACGTCAATTGTGACTACACATTGCACATTACCGAAATCGTTGTTGCCGTAAAATGTATAAATTACGGTGTAACGAACCGGAAAGTCGGGTGGTACGGCATGGGTGTTGAGCCACTGATCGGCAAATTCTTTTTTGGTGGCTATGTCGATCATGGCTACAGTAAAGAGAGTAGAGACCCTGGGGGGCAGCGAAAATGTCTGATAAATAGTCCGTGAGGACAACACCGGGGCGGGCTGTGATTCGGTTTCACTCCTCCGGTAATCAATAGTATACTTACTAATCGTCACGTTCGTGGCTTTTCCGGCCGTGGTGCTGCCCTCGTTGTCCGCGTTGGTGATGGTGATAACGGCGTCGGTTCTTATGCTGATTTTGTGTTGTCCTGTTGGACATCCGCCTGCGTTAGGAAAACAATCCACATCGTCACTTTGAGTAGTGCCGGAAAGGCCGATAGCAGTTGTGATGATGGGGTTCCATTCGCCCACTGTTCCCGGCGTACTGGTTGCTGAACCGCCGCAACCGGCCAGAAGCAAAGTCACGCCTGACAGCAGGTAAATCATCAGAAAAATATTTCGTCTCGTCTTCATGTCACTTTCTCCTTAAATCAGCCGTTCAGCTATGGTCCTTATGTTGGGCGGTGTAAATATTCCTTACCTTGTCACTTTATAAAGATGGTCTCAATAAAGGAGTATCAACTTGTTCAAGGGGGTATCTCTCACCCCTCCCAAAGGGGCAATGCAGTCGAAAAACGTCATAGCCATTCCATCAATCGGCGTAATCATAGTTCAGACAATACGCCAGATCGCAGTCCCAGTCCAGACCGAAATAAAATGATTGATTTCTGCGAGGGATGACTATTTATTTTATCGTCATATATAGAACTCAGGAGGGGCCAAATTTCCTACCCTGGAGTTGTTCGACGCCGCCCCCCGCGGCCTCCCGATACAACCCCTAGGTAGTGGGGCAATCACGTTGATTCTCGACAAGTTAATTCGGTTGATCCATCGTGATAATTTTGGGCGTGATGAAGATCATCAGCTCCGAATTAGTGAGGTCTTTAGATGTCGTTTTAAACAGATAACCCAAGAAAGGCATCCGGGACAGCCAGGGGACGCCGCCACTGCTGGAGTTGTCCTCGTTTCTGATAATCCCACCGATAACCAATGTCTCCCCGTTTCTAACCATTAAGTTAGTCTTGGCCTCTTTGGTGTGTTTTCCCGGAGTCTCCGGAACCAACGGGTCGCGGAAAGGCACTTCGGTCTTGGCCTGGACATCGAGAATGATCGTGTCATTGGGCGCAATCTTGGGGGTGACGTCGAGCTGTAAGGCTGCTTCCAAGGTTTTATAAACAATGACGCCCTGGTCGTTAGCTGTTCGGTAGGGGACCGTATCGCTTTGCTTGATCATGGCCTTTTGATTATTCAAGGTAGCCACGCGAGGAGCGGAAATAATTTTACCTTCATTCAACGTTTCCATAGCCTGCAACTGGGCGTCCAGAGTGACCAGATTAGTTCCGAGCAATCTGCCAAAAGATATGCCCATGGCGCCGGTAGCCGTACTAGGCAACAGATTCACCAAGGCTGGAGAGGCGCCACCGGCCACCCCGGCCGTAATGGCGGACGCGCCACCTGTGACCGAGCCGCCCCATTGGACCCCAAGTTGATTCTTGTATTCCTTGGTCACCTCGACTATCCGAGCCTCAATCATCACCTGGGGCGTAGCTCTGTCAAGAATCTTAATCAGGTTCTTGGCTTGTTCGATCTTGGCCCGGGTATCGGTGATGATCATGGTGCTGGTCCTGGTGTCTACGGTCACGGTGGCGTCTTTGCGGGCGCTTTTGATTTCCTTGACCTGGTCGGCCACATCTTTGACGCTACCGTAATTAACCGGGATATAGTCGGTGACGACTTCTTCCAGTTCCCGACGGTCCCGTTTCAGTTCTTCCTGGTCCTTCGCCACCTTCAATTCTTTGGTTCTTTCATCGCTGATTGTTTTCTTGGGGGCGATCCAGATGACATTTCCCTTATGGAGTTTGTCCAGGTTTTTTTCGACCAGGATTAAATCCAGAGCCTGGTCCCAGGGAACATTGGTCAGCCTAAGGGTGATCTTGCCCCTGACATCATCCGAGACGATAATATTAAGGGTGCTGACTTCCGAGAGAAGACGGAAAATGTTCTTAATGTCGGCTTCTTGGAAATCCAAGGAGACTTTCTGGCCGGTATAGATTTTTGTTCCTCGACCCATCTCTTCTTCCGGTCTTGACTTGGTCGATGGTCCGGCGCTTTTATCGCCTTCCTTCTCTATATCTTTAATTGCCGCGATTAGTTCAGGTGTGGCCGGTTGTTTATCGCTACCCGAGCCCATGCCCGAGGTCGGCCCACCTCTGCCGTCGCCGGATTTGGCCGGGGCAGTAGCGGTAATGGTAGTCTCACTAACTGTAGTCTCAGTAATAGATTCCGGGCTGTTCTTACTGGTCTCAGATTGTCTCACGGCGGCCAGAGTCCGAGGTTGAGCCTTGCTCGCGGCCGAGTGGCTGCCGGAAAAGTCCAACATCAAAACATCATCTGCGGTCACTAGATTGTGCGGCGCGGCGGCGCGTAATTGAATGGTCACATCGGTGGCCCCGGGAGCGTCAGCAGAGGACCGAGGAGTAATTTTCTTAACCACACTTGTCGGCGGCATGGATTCCACCGGA
>JADFYC010000463.1 GCA_015233295.1 Deltaproteobacteria bacterium
CAAATGAATAAACCCGAATCTCACATTTTTGTTTGTGCCAGCTTTAGAGCATCCGCCGGCGACACCAAAGGCGTTTGCCACAAAAAAGGCTCTATCGATTTTTTGCCTTACATAGAAAATGAAATTCTTGACCGGGGTCTGGGAGCGATGGTGTCCAGTTGCGGGTGTCTGAAGCTATGCGACAACGGCCCGGTGATGATCGTCTATCCCCAGAACTACTGGTACGGAAGTGTCGATAGTGAGGAGAAGATCGACAGCATATTGGATGCCCTGGAAGAAGGTAAGTCGGTCAAACAGTATTTGCTGGCCTGAACGGCGGCCCGGCCCCTTCGCCTCGATTTCCCTGCGGATACTCGGGAAAAGGAGAAAGAACGTGAAAATAGCGGTTGTTTCGACGGACGGTATCAATGTGGACGACCATTTCGGAAAGGCGGAGCGATTCCTGGTCTTTGATTTAGGGAGCCAACCTCCGGATCAGGCTGAAGTGCGCCCCAGTCTACCGCTGTCAGTCAATGACCCGAATCATCCCTTTGATGTTCAAAGATTTACCACCGTCGTGGACGTCATCAAGGATTGCGATAAGGTTTACATGACTCAAATCGGAGATATTCCGGCGAACAAACTGAAGGAGCGCAGCATCGAACCGGTTATTTATAAAGGGCCAATCGCCTGGCTTTTGGCGTCGTTAAAGCCATGAAGCCGGCCGACCTCTGGATTAGACCGGCATCTATTTCAGACCTTGACCAACTTGTCGGCCTGCTGTGGGAATTGTTTTCCATAGAGGCCGATTTTGATTTTGATGAATCACGGCAGCGGCAAGGGTTGACCCGGCTCCTGGCGGACTCCAGGGGTGGCCTGTTGGTGGCGGAATCAGCCGGACGGGTGGTCGGGATGTGTTCGGTCCAAACGCTGATCTCTACAGCGGAAGGTAATCGGGTCGGCCTGGTCGAAGATGTGGTGGTCACCGCGGTCCAGCGCGGCCGGGGCATTGGTCAGGCCCTGGTGGCTGCGCTGGAGAAGTGGGCCAGGGACAACGGATTGACCCGACTGCAATTACTGGCCGACCGGACTAATGCTCCGGCCCTGCGGTTCTACGAAAAACTTGGCTGGTCGCCGACCCAACTAATTTGCCTCCGCAAGAAAATTGGGGGGGGGTAAGTAGTCCCGGGACATGGAGATGAGTTGATCCGGATCGCCGACCAGGCCGACCTTCTTGCCGTAGAAATACTGGTGCATGTCCGTGATGATGTCCAGGAGTTGACCCCGTTCATTGGTGATCGAATCCGGGACGTACACTCCGGCCACTCGCCGCAAGGTATCGATGAATATGTCCGTCCCATGTAATCCGATGGGCAGATCCAGGATCTCGCAGGGGACATGGCACTTGGTGTCCATAGTGGTGGCCGCTGGTCCCGAAGCCAGTTGGCCTAACGCAATCGTGCCGATACTGCTGCCGGTCCGCCTCAAATCCTCCACACTGACTCCACCCTTGGGGTACATCCGATACTTACCGGTTTGCGGCCCGTTAAGGACATTGGAGGTATCTGGAAACATAATACTCTTGATCCCCATTTCATCGGTCAGCCGCTTTATCTCCTCCATGTCCGAAGGCTCTACATAACCGGGAATGATGTTGATATGGTTTTCCTTGTGGGCGGTCGGCTCGGATAAATAAGTGACCATGGCTTTGACCATATTGGCGAAGCCGGTGACATGAGACCCGACGTAGCTCGGGGTATTGGCATGAATGACCAGTTTGCCTTTGGGAATCTTGCCGTCAGCTTCCGCCTTTCTGATAATCTGGGGAATATCGTCGCCGATAGTCTCCGACAGGCAGGTGGTATGGACGGCGATAACCTCCGGGTCATACACGGTGAACAGGTTGTCGAAGGCCTGAAGCAAATTGGCCTGTCCCCCAAACACGGAAGAGCCTTCGGTAAAGGAGCTGGTGGCCGCAATGACCGGTTCTTTATAGTGCCGGGTCAGGGTACTGCGATGATAAGCATAGCACCCTTGCGATCCATGACTATGGGGAATACAGCCGTGAATCCCTAAAGATGCGTACATGGCCCCAATCGGTTGGCAGGTCTTGGCCGGATTCACGGTTAAGGCGCTACGTTCAATCAGTTTGTCTGTGGTATGTCTTAACAACATAGCTTACTCCTCTTATTCCCAGGCATAGGTGGCCGCCAGTTCCGGTTCGATTTGCCAGGGCGCTTTCATGTAGTGCCAGACCTTGCTGTTGACCATCCGGTCGATTTCTCTGTAGAAATTAACGGCGCCTTTAAATCCGGCATAGGGACCGCCGTAATCGTAACTATGCAATTGCTTCATTGGGATACCGAATTTCTGGACGATGTATTTCTCTTTTATACCGGCGCAGAAGATGTCGGGGTGATACAGCTCAATCATTTTTTCCGTTTCGTATTGACTGATATCGTCAACGATCAAGGTCTCATCCGGCATGTCCGGCATCATCCCTTCATAATCTTTTAAGTCGAATCCCTCTTTGACCAGTTCATTGAGATACTCCGTCGATTTTCTGGGGCGGTATCTGGTCGGGTCGGGTTGGACATCAAGTTCCTGGATGTTTCGGCTGTCGGCGTCAACCACGATTGAGGGTAATACTTTCCGGCCTTCGTAATCATCCCGGTGGGCAAATTCATACCCGGCCGAAATGGTTTCCATGCCCAGCTCTTTAAACAGCTCCTGATAATGATGGGCCCGGGACCCGCCCACAAACAGCATGGCCTTCTTCCCTTGAGTCCGCGGCCTGATTTCCTCAATAACCTTGGCCACCGCCGGCATTTCTTCGGCGATCACCTTTTCCACCTGATCGATGAGCTTTTGGTCGCCATAGTACTGGGCGATCTTCCGCAAGGACTTGGCTGAGGCCTCGGCCCCGATAAAGTTGACTTTAATCCAGGGGATGCCGTATTTCTTTTCCATCATATCAGCCACGTAATTGATGGATCGGTGGC
>JADFYC010000464.1 GCA_015233295.1 Deltaproteobacteria bacterium
CCACCGTCCCACCCCGCGGCCCGTTACGGCCATCATCCCCGCCCTCCCAAACTCCAGTAAAAAGAGGAAAGAGCAGGCCATGACGATTAATCGGATGGCGGCAAACTGGAGGTTGTCCCTAAACGCGGCGACCAGCATGTCCAACCATTCATTAGCCCCATGGGTCAGACTGAAGAATCCCAGCCATTGCCATGGCAGACGACGGTTGGTCTGCCGGTTTAAAGCTTGAGTCGTCGCGTACAGGAAAATGAACGCCAACCCGTAGAAGAAAAAAATGTAATCCATCTGGTTCTTAAAAAAATCGACCATCTATAAAATATCCCCGGCATTCCTTTTACCCGGGGGCTATGCCCGGCCCCTGGTTGGATTATTGAACCCCTTTATGGTAAGTCGAACCAATTGATGCAGTTAGACAATTGGCCGCGCTCGTTGAGTGTGGCAAAAATAATATACACCATCAGGCGCCTAAGGCAATAAGAATCGAAAACGAGACCTGCTATTGATTTGGGACAGGTGAATAATCCCCTTGGAAGGTCTTGAGGATCAGGCAAAAGGGCGGGTTAGACTAAAATCGGGGCAGAATGAGGCGGCGCTGTTCAAATCCTGACGCCAACCGATTTCCAGTCCGGCCTGGGAGGCCATTTCCAGGGCCTGATGGTATTCTTGGGCCGTCACAGGTCGATTCAGCGGGGCATGGCTTTCGGCCTTATGTGTCGGATAATACTGGGCCATGAGGGATAACGTCACCTTCGGCGAGAGGTGGGCGGCAATAAATTCCAAGACCTCGCTTGTGCCGGCCAATCCTCCGGGCAGAACCAAATGCCGAATAATCAAACCCCGGCTAATCAAACCGGCCTCATTCAGGTGGACCATCGCTCCCACCTGCCGGTACATCTCTTTAACCGCCGCCTGGGACGCCCGGACATAGTTCGGGGCTCCTGAGAGTTCCCCGGCCCGGCGGTCATCCCCATATTTCAGGTCCGGCAAGTAAATGTCCACAATTCCTTCCAGAAGCCTCAACACGGGGACAGACTCGTATCCGTGGGTGTTATAGACAATGGGCAAACGGAGACCGGAGGCCGCGGCTAAATCCAACGCCGCCACAATCTGGGGCAAGAAATGAGTCGGAGAGACGAGATTGATATTGTGGCATCCGGCCCGTTGCAGGTCCAACATCACCGCAGCCAGTTGCCCGACGCTCAAAAAGTGCCGCTCTTCAGGATGAAAATTCTGGCTGATCTGGTAATTCTGGCAAAACACACAGGCCATAGAACAATAGGCGAAGAAGATGTTACCCGCGCCGTTATTTCCCGATATTCCCGGTTCTTCTCCGAAATGAGGACCGGCATGGGATACCGTGGCCAAATTCGGAGCCCGGCACGCGCCCACTTCTCCGCCGGCCCGGTTAACCCCGCAGGCTCTGGCGCAGAGGCAGCACGACGTCAGTAACTCGGCCAGTTGCGCTGCTCTGGCGGCCAGTTCTCCACACCGCCATAATAATACGTAAGAAGGTTCTTCCGTCATGATTTATGCCTTGAGAAGGGCAAACGCATGAAATATTCTTAAAGCGATTAATTCCGACTAAACCCCAAAGGGGCGCACTAGGTTAGCCCAGGGCAGCGCCTTGGGTATGGGGTTGCGCCTATATAAAACACCATGTAATGATAACATAAGGCGGCTGGTAATTCAGTATTTCCGCCGTGGTTATATGTCCCTACCAAAGGAAATGGCTTTAAAGTTGGCCGACCACCTGACCATCCTGCTGACATGTAACCACCCGTATTTCCCAGGGCGTTGCCCTGGGCTAACCTAGTGCGCCCCGTTGGGGCTTGTTTGGAATTGGCCATTCGAAAATAATTTCATGCGGTTACCCTGATACCTTGAACGGTTACGATTGACTCTTCGCGTGCGCCCTTACCCTGAGGTGGAATCAATAATGGACAACGAGGTTACTCTTCCTGTTTGAATTGCATATCGTAAAGTTTCCGGTACAGTCCCGACCTGGCCAGCAGGTCTTCGTGTTTGCCTTCTTCGGCGATGGTCCCGTCATCGATGACGATGATCCGGTCGGCATTCCGGATGGTGGACAGCCGATGGGCGATGACGAAGGTGGTCCGGCCCTTCATCAAATTCTCCAGAGCCTTCTGGACGGCAAACTCCGACTCCGTATCCAGAGAGGAAGTAGCCTCGTCCAGAATCAAGATCGGTGCATCCTTGAGAATGGCCCGGGCAATGGACAACCGCTGCCGTTCCCCGCCGGAAAGCATGGCCCCCTGCTCCCCGATAATCGTGTCAAATTCCTGCCCCAGGGCCTGAATGAAGTCTACGGCATAAGCCTGTTCTGCAGCTCGTTCCACTTCCTCCGGGGCCATGCCGACGCAGCCATAGGCGATATTGTTCCTGACCGTATCATTGAACAAGATCGTTTGTTGCGACACCATGGCCACTTGAGACCGGAGCGAGCGCAAGGAAAAATCCCTGACATCCCGCCCGTCGATCAAGACCGACCCCTCCCAGACGTCATACAGCCGGGGGATGAGGTTGACCAGGGAGGTCTTGCCCCCGCCGCTGGTGCCCACGACGGCCAGGACCTCCCCGATGGACACGCTCAGGCACAGGTTCTTGAGAACAGGCTTATCATTGTACCCAAACACCACCCGGTCAAAGGCGACCGCGGACTTAACCGTGGTCAAGGTCAAGGGATCCGGCCGTTCCTGAATTTCGGGCGGCGTGTCCATCACGTCGAAGACCCGGATGGCGGCTGCGACTCCCTGCTGGACGGTATTGTTCACGCCGGCCAGGCGCCGGACCGGGTCATAGAGCATGATCAGGGCGGTGAGAAAGGAAAAAAAAGTCCCAGGGGTGGAGGTCCCTTTGACTACCTGGTACCCCCCGTAGCCGACAATAAAGGCGATCCCGAACCCGCCCAGCAATTCCATCAGAGGCGAGGAAATGGAC
>JADFYC010000465.1 GCA_015233295.1 Deltaproteobacteria bacterium
CTTCGCTCGAAATGACAGAAGTGCCGTACATTCAGGATAGTACCTGCTGCGTGCGTCCTCCTTGTCATTTCGAGCGAAGCGAGAAATCTTACAGTGTGTTTTCCTCCGGCTTAAGTCAACGACATTGTGTTGCAGGTTGCATGTTGTTTGTTTTGATGTCACCGGTGCCCTGGAACCATGGCTCACCGGAGATGAATCCCGTACCCGAAAACCTAAGACCAAAAACCAGTGACGAGAAACCAGTAACCTGTAACCTGTAACGAGTAACCTGCAACCTGCACCTAAGATATCCCATAACGAATCATTTTCTTCCGCAACCCTTCCCGGCTCAGACCCAAACGACGGGCCGCCTCGGATTTGTTTCCTTTAGTTGCGGCCAGCATCGACTTGATGAGCCTCGGTTCCGTCGTCTCCGTCGCTGGCGTTAAATCGTTTTTTTTCTCAACCCTGATTCGAAAATAATTGCGGATGTCCTCCGACAGGTCCTCCAGTTCAATGGTTTCGGAAACGGCCAAGGCCACGGCCCGCTCCACTTCATTTTCCAGTTCCCGCACATTCCCAGGCCAGGGGTATTCTTTTAGTAGTCTCAATAAGTCGGGATCAAATTTCATGGCTCCGCAATTGAGGTTCTTGGACCAGTATTCAAGAAAGGCATTCAGCAGTAGAGGAACGTCGTCGCTTCGCTCTCTCACCGGTGGAACATTCAACCTGACGACATTCAACCGGTAGAACAAGTCTTCCCTGAAGGTATTTTGCTCCAGGGCTTTTTTCAAGTCCCGGTTGGTGGCCGCAATCACCCTGATATCCACGTGAATGGTTTTTCGGCCTCCAACCCGCTCAAACTCACGCTCTTCCAGAACCCGCAACAGCTTGGCCTGGACCGAAAGGGGCATGTCACCCATTTCATCCAAGAACAACGTTCCGCCGTCGGCCTGCTCAATCTTGCCAGTTCGCCGGTCAACCCCGGTGGCCACCCCTTTTTCGATCCCGAATAGCTCACTTTCCACCAGGTGTTCCGGAAGGGCTGAACAGTTCAAGGCCACAAACGGCTTGTCGTTGCGATAGCTCTGATAATGGATCGCCTTGGCAAAGAGTTCTTTGCCGGTGCCGGTTTCACCCAGAATAAGAACGTTTACCGGGGTATCGGCAATTTTGTCTATGGTCTCCAGCAGGTCAAGCACTTGGGGGCTTTGGCCGACGATTCGCTTCGGGGAGAACTTCTGTCGGAGCTTGTTTTTTAAATAATTATTTTCATATGAAAGTTTTTCCGTGACCTGATTTACTTCCTGGTGCTTTTTGATCAGGTTCTCGACTCTTTCCTGGAGTTGATATTCACGAGCCTCCAACCTGACCACCATCATCCCAAATGCCTCGGCCAACTTGACGATACGTTCGGGATAGACACCCGCCTTGGTGAGTTCAAAGATTTCCCCAGCTACATCATAACACCCGTTAGCCACCTGGTCCGTTAGATCGATCAGTTTGTTCAACAGTCGATCGGCGTCAGGCCGCTTGTCCCTGCTGCCGGCAGTTGTCATGTCCGTCCTCCCAATCGGATCTTTGAAACCCTGCTTTTTTCCCGGCGCACTATCATAGGAAGGTAACATTACAGGTAGGCTATGGTCAATATGCTAACCTGCGGCTACTTCCCCGCCTTCGTCTAAGCCGTTGATAATACATAAATGGATAGAACATGACGATTGAGTAACAGGCATTCATCATTCTTTCCCATAATTCGTTGCCGCTGGAGAATAATGAGGCCCAGTCGGATAGATATTCCGAATGAACTAACTGACCTTTCAGCCTCCAGTTATCAGGTCCGGGGGCCAAAGGTGATTTCATGATAAAACGAAAAAGAAAGGTTATAATGATCTCGGCCGGCTGTAACAACCGGAGACAACAGGTGTGAGAACCGAGGATGCCGAAAAGAACGGATTTATGACTGGGATTCATGGGCTGGATCGAGGTAGTCAGTCTTTATTTCTCATCCTTCTTCGTGTGCTTAGTCGACATTATGGTGATCAAGGTATCTGCCGGTTTGATGATTCTACACAGGGTCAGAGCATCCTGATCCAAGAGCTTGATGCATCCGAATGAGCCTGACCTCATCCCTTTTCTGGTCGATCCATGGATTTGGATACAACTTCCGGTCTTGCCCCCGACGCTATCTTCCCCATTGGGATAATTCAAACCAATAACCACTCCATGCTGCCCATAACCCGGCCGCCAGAGTTCTTCACCACAAGTCTGATTCGCCGGAGCAGGACCGCCCAATACGAGGGCGCTATCTTGTTCCCGGCACCAGGTCGCCCCATTTATAGTGGCCTGCCCCTGCCCGCACACTTTACCTTTGCTGACCATCCAGGTGATCCGGTAGGTCCCGAAAGGGGTTTTTTTATCCCCTTCCTTGGCCTTGTCACACCCCTGTTCGCCCAGTTGGACGGAGAAAACATGGAGGATGCGGCCTTCACTGCCTACCTCCATCGTCTGGGAATCGCAATATATCCATATCTGAACTCCAGGCTCGCCGGCCCAAGCCGATCCAGCAACCAGGCACCAACAAAAAAAGAGACAAAGGTAAACGATTGTACGAAAGAAACCCATGCGGCCATCTCCGGTATCCAGTCCTGCCGCCTGCTGATGGCTTAGCCATCGTCGAGGACGGAGAATGAAAAAAACCCCGCCGCGCGCTCAGATACGCTGTTGAGCTACGGGCAGGGTTTTAGGCGCTAGCGACCGTGGTGCTTAATGGCCACCAAGGAGAACCGGGGCGGCTGGTATAATGTTATAATTAAGAGCAGCAGCCTTGTTCGGATGGAGGCCAAAGGCCAAAGCCATTAACTGCGTAATGAAGACGATGGGGAGACAGTGATTCGAGCCCAAGGTGTCATTGATTTTTTTCTGATAAACCTCAAGGTTCATCTGACACATG
>JADFYC010000466.1 GCA_015233295.1 Deltaproteobacteria bacterium
ACATCCGCTTCTATGTATCGGATAGCTCCGAGCGGCAATCCGTTGGCCTCTTCAACTTTCCTTATAGTTTCAGGAAGGATGATATAATCAATTATGCTAACGTCATATTGCTTCACCTTCTTTAAGTAAGCAGCATATTGCCCCGGAAAGCCTCCAATATCTATCAAGCTGCCACCCATCGGGAAATATCCCAAAAAATCTTCGAAAAAAACTTTCTCAATCGTCTCCGGTTTATATGATTTCCAACAAGATTGCCACTGCTCTCGCGTCACCATCCGGTCCGTCTCCACAAAATCTTCCATAGGCCTCCCCGTGACACAACCAAACAAAAATATAGTTAATTTTCTGCCAACAGTGGTCTCCTGTTCGACATTAACATCCCGGAATTCTCGCCAAAGGAACTTAAACAGGAGAGCCTCACCGCCTTTTCCCTTTCTCACTGACTACTTCTTGATATAACTTGAGATGATGGTTAATAATCGTCCGAGGATCATGGCCGGAAGCCCTTATTTGTCCCGCCCGCGCCCATTCCGCCAGTGTTTCGGGGTGATCATAACAGAACTGCAGCCCCTCCGTTAAACCGGCCGTATCCTTTGGCTCGACCATCCATCCCGTTTCTTTATGGGTGACCAGTTCCGGGACTCCCCCGCTCCGGAAAGTGACGGCCGGAGTTCCACAGGCCATCGTTTCTAGAATCGACAAGGGGCAGTTCTCGACCAGGCTGGGGAAGAGAAAGACGTCCGCGGCAGCATAATACATAGATAACTTATTTAGATCACCTATAAATCCTGTATTAGCAGCGGGCCTGTCGGGTAGACGGCGAGTCACGGAATCACCCCCGTTTCCAACGGCCAAAATAAAGACGCGTCTTTGGCAGGAGTTAATGGCATCCAGGGCATATTGCCCTCCCTTTCTCTCATTCGTCAGATAGTTCGCGGCGATCAAAACGATAAATTCATCCTGAGGCAAGCCAAGCTGAATTCTAACCCGGCGTTTATCATATGGCCGAAACAAGTCAGTGTCAATGCCATTGGGAATGATAATCGGAGGGCTCGAAAACATCCCGGATTTCATGGCCTGGTCAGCCATCCAGCGGGAGGGGACGACAGGCGTGATCAGTCCGGTCCGGGCTATTTTCCGCTTGTAGGATTGCATGGCCCCGGTAAAATCGACAGGCGTCATCAGATGCAGGCAATTAAGCTGGGGGCAATTCCGGCAGCCGGTCTGGTAGGCAGTACAATCCATGGGGGACATGCACCCGCCGGTGAACGGGGAGGAGTCATGAAAGGTCCAGACGGCCGGAGCGCGCCGGGCGATCCAACGCATAGCCAGGGGTGAGAAAGTTTCGGAGATATCGTGAAAATGATAAAGATCGTAATCGTCTTTTTTAGCTAACCGGAAAAATATGAGTTCGGGGGTTAAGAAATCAGGCAGTCCGGCATACCTGGAGAGCAGACGGCAGGTCCGGTGAATAAGGTACACCCATTTATTGATTGACAACCACCTGTGATGGGGGGCCGAACGCTTACCTGGACAATGCACCCAAAGGTGGGCGACGATTCCGGGAACGTTATTTAGCCAACGAGCCAAATCTTCGGCTACCCGGCTGGCTCCTCCACCGTCGGCGTTTGATTTGCTTATCACGGCAATTTTCATGGAATGCGTGACCTCTACAACTTAAGACCAGCGGCGGAATCGCCGGAAGTTATCAATGGGATTCGCCAGGATGTCGCGCATGAGAGAGAAGGGACCGGTCTTTAAGCGTTTTTTTAGGGCATGCCATCTCCAGGTCTTATTCGCCTCGTGCAGCGCCTGTTCCAGCATCCCGGCCGAACAGTCCGGGGAATTGAACACGGCCCGGCTGTAGCCGTCGTATTTTTCCCAGTCCTTATGAATCAGGGCCCCGGCCTGATCCAGGGTGTGAAAATAGGAGCTTCCAGGGAATGGGGTGATAATGGAGAACTGCAAGCTGTCCGGATCCAGGTCTAGAGCCAGCTTGATCGTCTTGCCGATAGTTTTGATATTCTCTCCGGGTAACCCGAAGGAAAAGGTCAAATGATGCTTGATGCCCAGCTCTCGGGTCATCTTAACCACTTTTTTGACCATGGCCAGATTCAGCCCCTTGCCGGACCGGTCCAGCACCTCCTGATCGCCGGACTCCACCCCGTACTTTAAGGCGACCAGCCCGGCCTCTTTCAGCTCCTTAAGGGTTTGGTAGTCCATCAGGTCCGCCCGGGCCATAATCGCCCAGGGCCGGTTAATCCCTCTCTCTTTCATCAATGCCGCGATGTTAAGGATTCTGGCCTTGCCGATGTTAAAGGTATCGTCATCAAAATAAATGGATTTATAATCATAGGTCTGAAGACACCAGGCAATTTCGTTGACCACGTCTTCCGGGCTCCTGACCCGGTATTTATGGCCGCCGTACATGATTTGCGGCCAGGCACAAAACACGCAATGGTACGGACATCCCCGGCTGGCCCACATTTGAAGGCTGGGGGCCGGAATGCCCCCCGGAGTATCGTTATATTTCATCATGGGCAATTGATGCCGGGCCGGCCAGGGAAAAAGGTCCAGGTCTTCCACCAGGGGCCGCCGGGGATTGACTTCGATTCTCTGGGGCGTTCGGCGGATTGTGCCCAAGATCCCCTGAGGTTCTTGGCCCTGGTTAAGCTTTTGGGCCAGTTCCAGGAGGGTGAATTCATATTCCCCGACCAACACGTAATCAACCAGGGGGTGCTGCTCCAAAAAGGACGGCTCGTACATCCAGTGATGCGGCCCGGCATAGGCGATGGGGACATTTAGCCGGCTCTTGATCTTTTGGGTAATGGCCAGATCTTGATTTATCGACGGGGTGGACACCTCCAACAGGACCAACCGGGGGTTGAATTCCACGCACCGGCTGACGAATTCTTCATCGCTCAAATC
>JADFYC010000467.1 GCA_015233295.1 Deltaproteobacteria bacterium
GCTGCTATATTTAGGCGTTGCGTGAAAGGCGGAGCAGATCATCTCACATGCCCGGCAGCCATTGCATTTCTCAACATCGACCTTGATAACTTTGACTTTTTTCTTAACTTTGCTCACTCTTGATAACCCCCCTCTTTTCTAAGTCTTCGCTAACGTAATCCAAATCCAATTCATGCAAAGACTCTTTAGTAGGAATACCCTGGTTATCCCACCCCTTAAATTTGTAATACTCATCTAAGAGCTTAGTTTCAAGCTCGGGAAATCTTTTTTTCCAATGGTCCGCAGGCACCTTTTCGTCAGCTCGTCTCAGGCCTCTTCTTACATTAAAGGCTCTAAGTAACGTTCGGTTCCGGTTGGCTACTTTCGTTAGTCCGGCTTCATCCATATCAATCCCGGTGGCTGAGGAGATAAAGGCCGGGTAATTGTGTATATGATAGGGAGGCTTCAGGGGAAATGACGACAAGCCGGCACAGGTCCCGAGGGCGTCATCAATGTAGTGCATTCTTTCTTGCCAATCAACAATTTCACAGGACATTTGAACAGTTGGGTAATATGGATTGGACCGTTCTCCGCGCATTTCCCAGTCCAGCAAATATTGCTTAAACTTGTCATCAGGAACCTGGATCCAGTCCTTCACAAACTCTTCTCTGGCCTCTTTAGTCGGAAAAGGGGCCTGGGGGAATTGCCCTTCAATCTGGGTGATGTTTATCTTCTCGCCGGTACAATACATAAGGAAATAGACTGGATTCAGCATTCCCAGTTTAAGAGGCAACTGCTCATGTTTTTTGATGTTATTATGAGCGAACTGGTCTGCCCCCTTGCCGTTTAAATGAATGTAATTATATTACTCATGGAAATTACCATGCCTTAAACATGGTCCTTCTATGCAGAAAGATACTGGCCTACCTGGGGCTGAACCCGGATAGGCTGAAGATCGAATTCATGTCCGCCGGTGAAGGAATCCTTTTTGCCGAAATTATGAATGGGTTTGGCAATAGGGTGAATAAGCTGGGGCCGCTGGGCCAGGGAGAAGGACTAGACCTAGGCGAATTGAAGTCCGGACTGGCAGAAATTATCAAGTTAGTCCCATATATTAAGGTGGTCAAAAAGGAGAAGCTGGCGTCGCGTCTTTATGATCTGGAGGAGTATGACAAGCTTTTCACCACTGAAGAGATAGACAGTCTATTTCGTGACGTGGTCTCCTACCATATTGATCCGGATAAGTGCCAGGCCTGTATGATTTGCCTTAGGAAATGCCCGGTCGAGGCGATTGTCGGCGGGAAAAACCGGATCCATGTTATCGACCAGGACAAGTGCATAAAATGCGGAACTTGCTTTGAAGCCTGCCCCCCTCGCTTTGGGTCGGTCCAGAAAATTTCCGGCGGGCCTGTTCCTCCTCCGATTCCTGAAGAAAAAAGAATCATAGTCAAAAAGAACAAGGAAAAATAATAGAAATAGCTTATCGTAACTCACAATATGCCCTTAAAAAGAAAGGACCATCATGAACGAGAACCCCATCAAAATTAGACTCATGAAGGCTGACGATTTTGACGCCGTGGTCGGGATTGATGAGAAGGTACTCAAGGCTTCGCGGCCGGAGTACTATACCGTGAAGTTTGAAAAGCTTTTCCATTCCACAGATTATTTGCTCGCCTCGCTGGTGGCTGAGGATGAACAGGGAACGATGGTGGGGTTTGTCATGGGGGAAATATATATAGGTGAATTTGGTATTTCCAACGAAAAAGCCACGTTGGACACCATCGGTGTTGATCCCTCTTGCCGGCAGAAAGGTATCGGTAATCTGTTGATTAATGAATTTATGGCCCATTTGAGGACACTTGGCGTTAAAAAAATCTTTACCCTGGTCGACTGGAATGATTCCAAGCTGATACATTTTTTTAGCGCGAACCACTTTAGCCCATCTAAAACCATAAACCTGGAACGAAGCCTGTGATGCCGGGGGTTGATCTTATCAGTTAACCTTAATTCGATGAGTACGTTAAGCGCTTACTGTCACGGGCCTTGATTTAATCCGCAGATTGCTCCGATGAGCGCAGATTAAAAAAACATATGATCGCAGGCACCTGTGGGCCTCATCCATCTGCGTTTATCTGCGCCATCGGCGGATTCATTTCCGTCTGCCAATTAATAAAACTCGTCGAACTCAGGGTAATAACATGCTTTCGTTTTATGTTTGACCACGTTCCAATTGTCGCCGGCAAAATTTGTCAGCCCGCCAATCTTCCTCATGTCTCATTCACGAAAAATCCAAATAGTATAACCAATCAGATAATCCGGAAAACTCGTCGACTCGGGTTAAAATGGAAATTTTGTTCTCGCCGTTGTTCTGACTGGATATTCCTAGCTTCCCCGGCCTCCCGCTCATAAAAATTTGATCTACCGGTTTTTTCTTGACAACCCGACGAAGCTTCATTATAGTTATATTATAGCTGTAATGTAGCTAAATAAAAAATTATCCAGGCCATGTATGACGTTAAGGTATCATCGCAGCGAGATAATTTAACACATCTTGTCTCTTCACCAAGAGGGTACGACTCAACATGCCCAAAATGGACAACAGCACCTCCGTCGAAGAAGAGACCATCCGGCCGCACAGCGCCCTGGTCCAGTTCGTCTTCTATGGCGAGGAAATGCTGGAAAAAGAGGTTAAACTAAGTTGTAATAGCGGGCGTGTTTATTTGCCGCCCGATTGGGTTGGAAAACACGTCAAAATCATCCGAATCGACTAGACGGGATATTCGCCTTCATGGAAACCTAACAGATCAAATGCTATTGAAATGGAACGCATCCTTTGATCATGAGGGAGGACATTGTGATTACGGCAGGAATAGATGCCGGATCGAAAACCGTCAAGGCCGTTGTGGTGAAAGACGGCCGGATCATCGGCCAAGCCAAGGGTGACGCCG
>JADFYC010000468.1 GCA_015233295.1 Deltaproteobacteria bacterium
CGAGCGGAGATTATCTATAAGCCCAAAGTATTCATGAGTTACCTGGCCGGCATTAATCATTCCGGCCGGTTAAACGCCAATATTCATTTAATAACGGCCGTTCACGACCACCATGATTTGGCAGACGATAGCCTGAACCAGGACTGGTCCGGCGCGACGACCGCCGAGTTCCAGAGCTACCCCGGTTGCGGACATCACCTGGACATGCTGAAGAACGAACATCTGTCTCATAATGCCGGTGTAATATCTGGAATATTAAACAAAATATTCGAAGGCTAAAAGATCCGCAACGATTAATATGGTAATAGATGGCGAGTTCAGATATGTTGTCTTGAACTTTGATTGCGCTGGTTGAATGGAGAGTGTGGTCAAGAAAAACTGCAACTCCTGGCGATTATTCAGCCACCGTCGCTTTGGCCAATACCACTGACTGATCCCTTAGAAATACTTGGGTTATCCTTACTGCGTCAATGGCTGACTTGGAACCGATGTGTTATGTGACCAATTCAAAGGAGGCTTTAAATGACAGAACAGCAAAAGATCCTGACGACCAACTTTGGCGCGCCGGTCAATGACGACCAGAACAGCATGACTGCGGGCAACCCAGGTCCGATCCTGATGCAGGACGTCCACCTGCTGGAGAAGTTGGGCCATTTTGATCGTGAACGCATTCCCGAGCGGGTAGTTCATGCCAAAGGAGCGGGGGCCTACGGCTATTTTGAAGTGACCCATGATGTCACCCAGTACACCAGAGCTAAATTTTTGTCTGAGGTTGGCAAAAAAACGGAACTTTTTATTCGTTTATCCACGGTGGGCGGCGAAAGAGGTTCTGCCGATGCTGAGCGCGATCCGCGCGGTTTTGCAATAAAATTTTACACCGAAGAAGGCAACTACGACCTGGTGGGGAACAATACACCGATATTCTTCATTAGAGACCCTTTGAAGTTCCCAGATTTCATCCACACTCAGAAGCGCCACCCCGTGACCAACCTTAAGGACCCGGACATGTTCTGGGACTTTCTTTCTCTCACGCCGGAATCTATTCATCAAGTCACCTTTCTCTTCTCCGATCGGGGCACCCCCCGAAGCTTCAGACACATGCACGGATTCAGCAGCCACACCTATATGTGGTACAACGATGAGAACGACTACTTCTGGGTCAAATACCACTTTAAAACAGAACAAGGGATCCAAAACCTGACCCGTGAAGAAGCCGACCGGATGAAAAGCGTGGACCCGGACCACGCCACCCGTGACCTTCATCAGGCCATCGAGAGCGGCGAATACCCCTCCTGGCGGTTGGAGGTGCAAATTATGACGCCCAAACAAGCCGAGTCCTACCGCTTCGACCCCTTTGACATCACTAAAGTCTGGCCCCATGCCGACTTTCCGCCAATCACTGTCGGACGGATGGTCCTGAACCGTAATCCCCTTAATTATTTTGCCGAAGTGGAACAATCCGCCTTCTCACCCGCCAACTTTGTGCCGGGAATCGGTCCTTCTCCCGACAAGATGCTCCAAGGCCGCCTGTTCAGCTACCATGACACCCATTTGCACCGCCTCGGTCCCAACTTTCACCTCTTACCAGTCAACGCCCCCAAAGCCTGCGCTGCGCACAATTATCAGCGAGATGGTTTCATGAGCTTCGGGGCCACCAGTGGCGGTTACCCGAATTACTACCCGAACAGCTTCAGCGGCCCGGCGCCCGATGCCAAGGCCGGTGAACCGGCTCGCAACATATCCGGTCTGGCGGCGCGGCAACCGTATACCCATCCGAACGATGATTTTGTACAAGCCGGGGACATCTACCGCAAGGTTTTAACGGATACGGATAAGACTAATCTCATCGGCAACATTGTTTCTCACCTGGGCAACGCCCAGAAGCGAATTCAACTCCGGCAGACAGCCATCTTCTACAAAGCGGATAGCGATTATGGCCGTCGCGTGGCGGAAGGGTTGGGGTTGAATGTGAATGATGTCGTCGCCCTGGCTGCCATGTCACAAGAAGAGAGAGTCAACGCTACGCAGGAAAATATCTAGCGGCAGGGTGATGGAATATCACAATTTCGGATGACCATAAATGAACTCTAAGTTTGTCTCTTTAATGAGGAAAGAATCCAATTTCGGCGGCCTCCGGGTCTTGGCCGTGGCTACTATTGCCGGTCTGGCCCAGGGGCTGGTGATGGTCATCATCAACGGAGCAGCCAACAATTTTCCAGAAGGTGGACTTAATTTTAGATATTTCCTTCTTTTTGTGATGTGTATCTCCGCCTTTATCTACACCAAGAAGTACTCCCTGGGCCATTCCGTGGAACTGGTTCAGCAGGTCATTTTCAACACCCGGATCAGAATCTCGGATAAGATCCGCTGCTGCAGCCTGATTTCATTTGAAAGTTTCGGCAAATCGAAGATTCAGACCACCCTGGTGGAAAACACCGAGATCATCTTTGAAGCCTCCAAACATTTTGTTCAGGCCTGTTCCGCCACGGTCATGCTGACGTTTTCTTTTATCTATATTGGGATATTATCATCCCCAGCCTTTGTTATCGCGGTTGTTTTAATCATTTGCGCTGTTGCCATATATTTAAGCAATCAACGCTCAATCAATCAAAACCTGCGTCACTATGTTGAGAAAGAGACAAAATTTTTTGGTTCCCTGGATCACTTACTCAGCGGCTTCAAAGAAATCAAGATGAGCCGAGAGAGGAGTGATGATTTGTTTGAAAATTATCTTAAAAATATCTCTAATCTGACCAAGGAGCTAAAAATCCAAATTGAGATGCAATTTGTCAACAATTCTCTCTTTGCCGAAACCTTCTTCTATGTTTTGATGGCCTCAATCATCTTTCTCTTGCCGCAAATAAGCCAGACCAAGCCTGGGGTGATCGTGAATATTACTTCCGTCATATTATTCATCATCGGAC
>JADFYC010000469.1:0-2398 GCA_015233295.1 Deltaproteobacteria bacterium
TTTATATTCGCCAGAATCACCAAAGGTCAGGGAGGGGGTGGTTTTGTCATCTACCTTGATAATCGCCAGGTCCTCCCCATACGTTCCCGCGGTGTTGATCTTCACGATTTCACCTTTAAGGATCAGGCCTTTGTTATTAATCAGTTTGACCGAGCCGGGGCAGGCCTTGGCCAGACTGACCACATGAGCATTAGTGGCCACATAACCCGGGCGCAAAAGAATCCCGTGCCACATCCGCCGCTCGAAGGGTCATCACATTTGGTGGTGCAGACCAGCAGGATACTTTCTTTAGCCTGTTCCACAAGCTTGACGGAGGAGTCATTGCTTGGGGTCCGCCCGGTGGAGGTAGGCACAGCTTCTTGGGGTGATTTGATAAGGAAATGGAGCCATTCGGCATCGAGCAGCAAAGCTAAATTTATCATGATCCCGATAAAAAAGATGCCGAAAAGTAACCATTTTCCTCCAGTAGTGGATCTATGCCTGGACATAATTAGCTCCTAAGAGAAGGGATCAAATTTCACCAGTTATATTATCATAGTTGCCCCTAAGCGACATCGCCTCCGCAGCTATCACAGATAGGCGGAGTGGCCGGCGCCTGGCAATGGGGACAGGTAACTTGCTTCCGGGACATCCCAGGCGCCTCCTGGCCGGGAGGCGGGCCGGAGGAAGCAGCGGCCGGTCCTGGATCCTCCCGGCGGGAACCCGGCTGCGGCTGCGGCGGTTCTGGGGCGGCTCCGGGAGTAGGCCGGGCTTCTCGCTCGGGTCTCGGCCTGGGCTCCGGGTCCGGTTTTGGTTCAGGTCTTGGTTCAGGTGGGACATCCGCGGCCTGGGGTCGATCATAGGATGAATCGGCTTCCGGGCCAGGCTGAGGTTCGGGTTTCAGAGAATCATCCCAATGCCAGCCACAAACTTCACAGGGGAACTTGCTCTTAAGTCCCTTAAAGGCAAAACACTGCTGGCATTCAATTTCTTCTTCCTTGACGATGCCTCGGCCGCAGTTCCAGCAACGCAAGAGATCGTCAGGTACTTTAGGCTCACCACAAAAGGCGCATGGAACATGTTTAGCCACGGTTTTTTGGCAATGCGTACAATATATGGCCCGGATATTAATTTCCTTGCCACAGGCGGGGCACTGTCGTCCTTCCATGGCCGTGGCCGCGGTGGCGGTGGGCGGGGCGATGGACACGGGGCCGGCTTCCGCCCGGCGGGCCGCGTCCTGGATAGAAAGATCTAACACCAAGGCATCCAACCAACTGGCTCTGGTCGCTCGACCAACCAGGGTGTCGGTTACCCGAAACTGGCCATCGGGCCGCGTGTAAGCTTTTAGGGCGGTCCGGTATTCTTCATAGATTAAAGTTTGATTTACCGGCTTGCCTCTGAGCTTCAGGAAGGCGCTGGTAACTTGCTCCTTCTCCGGCGCGGTAACCAGCAGCGTATCCGCCACCCGGTAACGTTCCTGAACCAGGGTGGCAAGTTCACTGGTAAATCTGGTGATTTCCCGTCCGATATCACTCAGATAAGTCTGGACCGGATAAATCTGGGTCATGTAAAATTCAATCAACAAGAGATAAACCGGCAACAATTTCTTCCGCTGCAAATCGCAGATTGTTTCTTCAACCATATTTGCCAGGATCAGGCGGTGGCTTTGGTGATCCGGCCGCTGATCGCGATACAGAGTGTCAATGGCGGTCAGTTCGTCTCCCAGGGAGATTTCATTGTAGTTTATTCCGTCTGAGACCTCATAGCTGTAATGGAAAATGGGGTTCGGTCCGTCCTTCCGGATCATCCGGATTTTTAACAGGCCGAGTAACCGGGCCAGGACAAAAGAATTAACCGATAGCCGGTAATGGTGAGCCTGCCGATCATCCTTGGGGACGATATCCTGAAACTTACATCTATTCTTATGAGTATGTAATTCCTCGCTATTCTCCTCGTCATCTTGATTCCGGCCGTAGAACTTGTTGTAGCAGTCACGCAATCCCTGGGCCCCAGTGACCGAGGCGGGATAAAAGGCCGGGATGCCGGCGATCTCATTATAAAAGATAATGGACTCCCGATGCCCCGCCCCAATATCTACGGGGGTCGGGATAGTATCTCCCGCTCCTACAAAACTATTCACCACATCCATGAATTGTTGCCGCAAGGCGGCGTTATGTTCGGTGTCTTCCACGCCAATATAACATGGTCTTTGACCCGCCACCGGAGTGATGGGCAGGATATGGCCTCGGCCGGTGGGCTGCCATTTAACCCAATTCTTAGCCAGACGCATGGCCTGCTCAATTAAATTCTTTCGTTCTTGATCACCGAACAGCTTGTTATCAAAAAGTAATTCCAGGGCCGAGGGATGTTCTTTATCAGCCAGAAAGGCTCTCAAAAATTCCAACAGGTCATTTTCAAT
>JADFYC010000469.1:2535-2924 GCA_015233295.1 Deltaproteobacteria bacterium
CCAGTGATCCACATCACCGGGCTGATATAAGCTGATGCAGAATATAAGGTCCTCCGGGGCAGAATAATAGGCCTCCTTATGAGCCAGACTGGCCCGGAGCTTGCCAAGACCGCCCAGCAAGTTATGATAATTACCGATAAGCCCTTTGCCGCCTGGGCTATCTTCCCCTAAGAACTGCTCCAGGGCTTTCCCGACGATGATGGCCCGTTTGATGACCTGGCGCATAATCCGGGCTTTAATATAAGGATAAATAAGGCCTTCTTCGACTTGTCGGTCTATCCCGAAAAGGTTTTCCAGGTCATTTTTGACATCCGCGTCCCGGAACAATATCTGCCGTTCATGCCGGCCCAGGTCCATCAGTCCTTGTTCCACATCCTGCCCATAGATAC
>JADFYC010000046.1 GCA_015233295.1 Deltaproteobacteria bacterium
CCCGTCCTGGTCAATATGGGCATCAATTCCGGCACCGCCTCGGTGGGCATGACCAGCTTTCACGGTGCCTCCGGCGCCCGCATGACCTACACCGCCAGCGGTTCGGTGACCAACCTGGCCGCCCGGATTGCCGCCTCTGCCGCCAATGGAGACATTTTGGTCGGCCCTGAGACCGCTCACCGCATAGAAGGAGAAATACCTCTGCGTGATTTGGGGGTCCGCAATTTCAAGAATGTTAAAGACGGGGTCAACACCTACAGCCTGGCTTTGTCGTGATCTCGGGTTGCGGGTTGCTGGTTTCAAGTTTCAGGTTGAGGGGCGGTGTGGACCGGGTATTGCCTGCCTCTGCCTTGATGAGATGGACACCTTCCAGGTTTGGTCTGGCCGGAACTCCGTCCTATAGACCACGGCAAAAGGTAAAAAATTAAAATCCAAAAGCTAATTCGTCCTATCCAGGTGAAAGCCCAAAGAGTCGGAGCGAAGGTCCGGGGCCGTTACCTCTGCCCCTTCGGCGATAACCATTTTGCAGGTTAGCCCCGATTCAGTAAATTTACTGATTAATTTCCGTACCTCCAATAAACGTTGATCGATCAACTCTTCTATTATTGCCCACACTAACCGGCCAAACGTAGAGGTTATACGCCTTATCGTAGCTACCTACGCCGCCGTCGTACATATCGACGATCCACGCTCCGTCCGAATAGTAGGTGTACGTAGTACTCGACCAGTAGCTGCCCGACTGAACGCCGAAAAAGAGGTGGTCTGCCGGTAGCGCCGGGTTTTTGCGACCAGTATCGATCAGACTCAAGAGTTCATCTTTACTTGGCAGTCTCCAGTCACCTGCGACTGACCCATCGGTCAGGCCACACCGACCACCGGCTAAAGTCTTAGCTGAGTCTAATGACGCGGCCCACTTTTCTGATCCAAAGCAGTTGGCGTTTTTCAGCCAGATCAGTCCGGTCTTCCTGTCTGTCACCGTGCCGTTCCCGTTGTTGATAAACCTCATATTTTCCTGGTTAGCCTGCTCTTTTCCAGGTCGCGGGGTCGACTTGGCTGGCACGTTGGTCGTAGTACTCGGATCAAACATCCCTGCAATCGCCGCCTCAAGGGTATCCGGCACGGGAGTTGGCGTCTCAATGGGATCCGGTGGAACAAAGTAAAAGTCCCCAACCAGGGAAGATGCTTCCCAGGGGGTCTGATCTTTTCCGGAGACATTTTGAACCTCCTGTCTGACTCTCTTAAACACATCCTCGACTTTCAGTCCCGGCATTTGCATGTACTTGAGGAGTTTTTCCGTGTACAGCCCATTTTCCTGGTCGGGGCCATCACTCGCCGTCTTGTTGGGCGAAGTGGCATAGGCGATCAGGGTGCCGCTGGGCGCATCCACTAAAGCCAGGCCTTTCGCCGCCGACCGGAAACTGCGTTTGAACGGATTATCTCGGCAACCATCCAGAATAACGAGGTTGAGACGGTTTCCAGCCGCAGCCATCTTGGCCAACACCCGGCCCAACCGGACCGCTTCGTACTCCACATCCTGTTCGGATGTAATCCGGGCGTTGACCGGAATCAGGTAATTCTCACCGTTGACCTGCATTCCATGTCCAGCAAAATAGAAAAGGCCCACCCCGCCCTGACCGATTCTGTCTCCAAAGGCATCAATGGCCTGCTTCATCTCCTTTTCTGAGACATCGACCTTCTCCATCACCTGAAAACCCAGCTTAGTCAGTGTACTGGACATAGCTCGGGCGTCATTGACAGGATTGTTAAGGGGACTGACCTGATAGCCGCCATTTCCAATGACCAGGGCCACCCGCCGCTCTTTATTTACCTCTGTCTTGTTTCGTACTACCGCCCTTTCCGAAGCCGAGACGGTGACGGCCACAGTCACACCTATGAGGCATAGCATCACAAAATAAATGGAGATGGTTCTTTTCATTTTCCCCTCTGGACACATATGTCGGGCCAGCGGTCAACGGCGACTGCTGACTGATTCCTTTGCGGCTATTTAGAGTACGTCAGGACCTCTAACGTGGACTGCGCCTGACCCCCCTTCGCGTCTTTTACCGTGTCCAGCAGGATTCGGAAAAAGTCATCCGAAGGAGTAAACGACTGGCCCATTAATTTCGCCAGACCATCAGGTTTATCCTTAAAGGCAAACAATTTCATATACTCGGTGCCGAAGGGGGCCTTGACCTTCCCCAGGTTCGGCTGGTGATACTCTTTCCCTTTGGGCCAGGGCCGAATTTCATCTTTAGAGCCTGGGTAGATGACGCTGATGTTCCCGCTGCAGTCGATATTGATCAACAGCGGATAGCTGTCCGCTGTGGTTTGAAAAGCGATCCCGACATCTTCCCCCTCCTTCAGCAAGGACTTACGCCCTATGATATTCATAGACACATCAAAGTCCTGCGTCGGGTAAGCCAGGTCAATCAGTTTCTTCAGTTCCACCTGGAGAGCGATGCGCTTAACCACATCCTCCTCTGCGCCCGAAGGATGGGATGACAACATATCACCGTTCAACAGGGCAAGGGTGTAACCGGTGGATGCTTGGGTCAACTTAAGATCGTATTCATCTTTGACGAGTCTGACCTTTTTTACGGCTGCTATCGTGGCCTCAAGTCCCGCTGATACATTCACCATATTTATCTTTAAATCTGCATCGGGCTTGGTTTGGACTGAACCGGGTCTATTTAAAGCCGACCTGAACACCGGTTGACTCAGGACACCGGGATTGGACTTGTCGTAAAGACACTGCGGCGTTTGACGAAAGTTCTTTTTAACTTCCCTCAAGACGTATTGATATAGCCCTTCTTTGGTGATAAATCCCTGGCCGTTGGTCCCGGCCTTTCCTGAAAGTCCTTTAAGCAATGCGTCGGTCAAGGCCCCGTGAGGTTCACGGCCGTAGGTGCCGCCTGGAATTTTATCAGGAATAAGAATATCTTTCGCTTCTTCTCCTTTGTTGGCGGCTGAGATGAAAAAAAGGTTGTGGTAGGGAAAAGCCGGTTCGGCCGCAGTTGGGGTACCGAAAGACCGATCAGCATCTTCCCTTGTTAGGGTTGAGGATAGATCCAGGTACTTGGGCCGGCCCTTCCTTTGAGACAACGGAATTTCCAAGTCCCGGACAGATTGGCCGGAATAACAACAATCAAAAACAACAAATAATTCCCGATTATTGTCCAACTTTTGGAAAATTGGTTTGAGGTCCCTGGTCCCGATGATTAGCCGGCGTTTCATGTCTTCGACATCAGAGTTAACGCTAAATTCCACCGGGACCAGGGCCCCGGTGAATGTACCCATATCAATTCTGAGATCTCGGTCATGTGCGCTGGTGCCGTGACCTGAAAAGTAGATGAAGACAAAATCATCCGGCGAGGTGGAACGGGATAGGTCGTTTAGCGTCTTCAGGATATTTGCTTTGGTGGCCCGTTCATCGACCAGGGTGGTTATATTGGCTGGATCAAATCCCCATGATCGGGTTAACAGTTCCTTTAACGCGGCCACATCATGGGGAGGTCCGAACAAGGGTGTGACGGATGAATATGCCCCGACACCGATTAAGACAGCCCGGTTAGCGGCCATCGCCGTATAATTCGAAGTCAACACTACCATCCCGAGCAAAATCATAATGCAGACTGACTTCTTCATGTCTTTACTCCCTTAAGAGATTTCCGGTCGGCTATCCGCGTGAACAAAGCGCCACCCTGGGTTGGGGTTGGAAAGGGACAATCGTGACCGAACGAGGTATAGTCCTGATTCGGTAACTTCACTGATTAATTTACGTATCTACTCTGAACGTGAAATAATCAAATCTTCATATGACCAATTCTTCTATTTTCCTCCCCGAACCGGCCAGACGTAGATAGTGTACGTCTTAAATATCCAGCCCGGGAAGCCATGGTTCAGAAAGACGACCCACGCGACGCTCGTATCGTTAGCGTTCGTAGTACTCGACCAGTAGTAGCCCAACTGGACGCCGATAAATGGGTGGTCTGCCGGTAGAGCCGGGTTTTGCCCAGGGTAGATCAGACTATTCAATTCATCCTTACTGGGCAGACGCCAGTCGCCTGCGACTGACCCATCGGTCAACCCACACCGACCACCGGATAGAGTCTTAGCTGCTTCAGATGCTGTGATCCAGTCTCTTTGTCCAAAGCAGTTGGCGTTTTGCAGCCAGATCAGTCCGGTCCTCTGGTCTGTCACTGTGCCGTTCCCGTTGTTAATAAGCCCAGTTTTCCCCTGATCATCCTGGTTTTTGCCAGGTCGCAGGACCGGTGTCGGTGGCTGGGGCGTAGGAGTCGGTGTCGACGTCGGAGCCGATATGGCAACCGGCGTCTTGACGGCATCCGAAGATGCGTCTCCGACCCGCTCAGATGGAACAAGGTAAAAATCCTCGCCCGTCAATGAGCTTGACTCCCAAGAAATTTGTCTGCCACCGGAATACCTATACACCTCTTCTCTGACTTTCCTGAATAGTTTCTCTATCGTTAAACCCGGCTTGGTGATGTACTTCAGTAGGGCGCCGGTATATGGGCTGTTCCGGCCTTCCCCATCAGCGGCCACGCTATCAGGAGATGTGGCGTAAGAAATAAGGGTGCCGCTGGGCGCTTCCATCCTGGCCAATCCTACATCGGCGGACCCAACACTCCTGGCAAAAGGATTATGCCGAGAGGTGTCGAGCACGACTACATTTTTTTGATTACTCGCTCCGGCCATAACTTTCAGGACTTCGTTAACGTCTACTACATTATATTTAACGTCTTTTTCCTCATGGATCGTCACCCCGACCGGAATCAAATAATTGTGACCATTGACCTGCATACCGTGTCCGGAGTAATAAAAAAAGCCGATTCCCCCTTTTGTCAGGTTGTTACCGAAATCGCGGATGGCATTCTCCATCACTTGCAGGCCGGCATTTTCCAGTCGGTTCACAGAAAACCCCAGGCTTTCCAAGGCAGCGGCCAGGTCTCTGGCGTCATTAACTGGATTCTTTAAAGCAGAAGATTCATAGGATGCATTGCCAATGACCAGGGCTACCCGCCGCTCTTTGGAGACCAGTTTCCCATCCGGCCTCATTGCCTGATCTGTATAGGATAAAGATAAAGGCACCGCCTCTGTCTTCGGTGTTCTTGATCGGCAGGCAGATGGGCGTCTGCTCCGAATTATTGCCGACTACAGGGGCAATGGCGGTATAAATTTCCAATGGCGTCAGATAAGGTTTCCGATTCTTCTCTAACTCTTTGATGAACAGGTAGGCAAACAAGCTATGACCTCCAACCCCTTTGTCTTCCACCGGTGTCTTGTTGCCGCTGGTCATCCCCCAGCGGGATTTTTCATTGAACAGATCAAGGTAATACCGGTTATCTATCTTTTTGGGTAGATCCCTGGTCATCAGACCGAACAATGTCCCGGAAAAACAGGAATCGGATACCACCAAGACGTGACGGGTCTTCATCGCCCACAGATATTTTTGTAACGTGGTATTCTCGAAGTAACTGGTCGTATCGCCCCATCGGGCATCGGCCGGAACCCACCACCCATCTCCGGTGAGCTTATCCAACTCACCATGACCGGCATAATAGACCAGGAGACTGTCATCCGGCCCCAGGGTTTCGATCATCTCTCGGACAACCCCGTCAATGGCCGACCTGGTGGCCTGTTCATTGATTAACGTCTTAATATCACTAAATCCGTAACGTTTCTGCAATAGCTCGGCCACTGCTTCGGCGTCGGGCACAGCCGCCGTAAGCCGCGGAATCTTCTTATCACGATACTCATTGATCCCGACCACCAGGGCCGTATACTTACCCACCTGACCGCTTTGATGCGAAAGGTCGGAGTTCCGAGTGACCTTGCGATACTCCTGTGCGTTTCCCACCGAGCCAGGCTGGATTAAATAAAAGAAAAAGACGAAGAAGACCAATAGCCCCAGCACTACCTCCAAAATTCTTAAACGCTTTATCACCATGTGTTTTACCCCCCTTTATCATTCAGGGACCTGTTCAAGGTCATGGTTATTCTATTCTAATTTAATCTAATCGTTATCATATCTTGATTGCCAAGTCAAGGGGCAACTGCGATTATCGGCGGCAATCAGGAGAGAAGAAAGCAGCCACCAGCAGTCGGCAAGAGACTGAATTAGCGGCTCAGCTCCAGATAAACCACAAGAAATCCTCCATATTGATTCTGGACAGCCCCGGCCCGGCCAGTCCCTTGGCTATCCGACGAGTGCCAACCGATCAACAGGGTCCGGCGACAGGCCCAATCCCGTTAGCCGGATTGCTGCAAGAAAACCAGTCATCCTTCATGGTTTGCTGCCCACATTGGTCGAAAATATCTTGGGTTTCTATCTTTTGTCTTGACAGCCGGGACAATCAGGGACATGGTTTTCACCCTGTACACGATTGTCCATGTCATTAGAAAAAAGGTAGAAGCGCAATGCAATTAGGTGTCAGGGATGTAGCCGAGATTTTTGATATTTCAGAAAAAACGGTGTATCGTTGGATCAAGCAAGGGAAGCTGCCGGCTTACCGGGTGAATGAGCAATATCGGTTCAACCGGGCGGAATTGTTAGAGTGGGCAACTGCCTCCAGGATGAATGTCTCGCCGGAACTGATGCACGAACCCGAAGTCGACGGAGTGCCGCTGCCTCGTCTCGATGAGGCTGTGCAGTCGGGTGGAGTGCATTACCGGGTTAGCGGCACGGATAAAGCTACCGTCCTTCGGGCGGTGGTTGACATCATGCGTCTGCCGGATGAAGTGGACCGGTCATTTCTCTACCAGGTATTGCTGGCCCGTGAGGCGCTGGGGTCGACGGCCGTCGGCGACGGCATTGCCATTCCTCACGTGCGCAATCCCATTGTTTTGCACATTCCACGCCCCATGATCTCCCTCTGCTTCCTGGAACAGAAAATCGATTTCGGCGCCCTGGATGGTCAACCAGTGGGCATTCTTTTCACCCTGATCAGCCCGACTGTTCGGGCTCACCTCCACATGCTGTCAAAACTTGCGTTCGCGTTGCGCGATCCGCAATTCAAAGCCGTTGTCACTTCCCAGGGTACTCGTGAAGCTCTCTCTGCTGAGGCTCGTCGTATAGAAGAAAACCTTCGACCCTCTGTCGCTAATCCCCAGATGATTACATAAACTCAAAATAATGGGTCTTTAAACCAAGATTACCCATGTTGTCCCCATTGACTAAAGGATGGAATCGACGCTTTCTTCCTCATAAAAGGAGGAGGAACCGTCCTTCCGCTCCTCCAAAGGAATCGAACTTGGAGCGGAAGCACCTGAGCTTGGGTCGCGTACCATTGGTACGTCATGGTAGGGCATTCCAGCCTAAGCGAGAATGCAGCTACACGATGAGCTCAGGTATCGGTTATTGTGGGAGTGACCGCGGTGAGTCTTGGACGTGTGGGCGTGGTGATCCCATCGTTCCTTCGTTTACTTTATTCCAAGTGAGGTAAAAGATATATTTTATGTTTTTGATCCTTCTGGCAATGAGTGTTCTAATCTTCAGCGGGCTCTTGTCTTTCTATTGCGGCAGAAATCCGCGATGCGCCAATGTCATCGGGGCGGGTGGCGCGATGCTGGGGTGTGTGCTGGGTTTGATTCCTGCTGTAAGGGTCCTCTGGACGGGACAAATAGAGACACTCCATCGAGCCTGGGATGTGCCCTATGGCTCATTTTTCCTCCAGATTGACCCTCTTTCCGCTTTTTTTCTCCTGCCGATTTTGGGGCTTTCCGCTGCTGCCGCCCTTTATGGCGCAGAGTACCTGATAGCCTATCAGACCCGAAAGAATCTGGGCGGACCATGGTTCTTTTATAATTTATTGGTGGCCAGTATGGTCATGGTCACCGTTGCGCGTAATGGTGTCCTGTTCCTTTTGGCCTGGGAGGTCATGTCACTTGCCTCCTATTTTCTCGTAACTTTTGAACATGAGAAGGAGAATGTCCGGCAGGCCGGCTGGACGTATCTGGTGGCGACCCACCTGGGAACGGCCTTTTTGTTCATTCTCTTCCTGGTCCTGGGCCGACAGGCCGGATCGCTTGACTTCGATCGATTTGCCTCGATAGGTGCGTATGGTTCTTCGGTGGTGAACCTGACGTTCCTCCTGGCCTTGATTGGTTTTGGAACTAAAGCAGGGTTCATGCCTTTTCACGTCTGGCTCCCGGAAGCACACCCGGCCGCGCCGAGCCATGTTTCTGCCGTAATGTCGGGCGTAATGATCAAAACCGGCATTTACGGCCTGGTCCGGACCTTGACCTGGCTTGGCCAGCCTGAAGCCTGGTGGGGCTGGGTTCTAATCGGGATCGGCCTGGTTTCGGGGGGTTGGGGTGTCCTGTTCGCTTTGGCCCAGCATGATCTCAAACGACTTCTGGCTTATTGCAGCGTCGAGCACATTGGGATCATCGCCCTGGGTTTAGGCCTGGGGGTACTGGGGATGGCTGTAAATCAACCTCTTATAGCCGTGTTGGGGCTGAGCGGCGGATTACTGCATGTGCTCAATCACGCTCTTTTCAAGGGATTGCTTTTTATGGGGGCGGGTGCGGTCCTGCACGCCACGGGGACACGGGATATCGACCAGTTGGGCGGCTTGATCAAACGCATGCCCTGGACGGCGGCGATGTTTTTGATCGGTTCCGTGGCCATATGCGGCTTGCCCCCCCTGAATGGGTTTGTGAGTGAGTTCTTGATTTATGTCGGTGCGTTTTACGGAACCGGGCTGCACGGTGTCTCTGTTTCGGGCGCTACGGTGGTGGTCGGACTGGCCATGATCGGCGGCCTGGCTGCCGCTTGCTTTGCTAAGGCATTTGGGATCGTTTTCCTGGGAGAAGCACGGAGTGAACACGCCATGCAGGGGCATGAGGTGGGTTACGCTATGCGCATCGGCATGTTAGCCCTGGCGTTGGGGTGCATCACAATTGGCTTTTTGGCTCCCCAGGTAACCGCGATGGTTTGAACGGGGGTCAGCACCATGACGGGCCTGACGGGAAGTGACGTCCAGGGGCATCTGGCTGTGGCGGTTAGTCCGTTGCGTTCGGTGGTCCTGATCTCGGGCATTCTGCTGGTGTTGATCGCTCTACTGGCTGTGATGCGCAGCCGGCTTCTGGCGGGCCGGAAAGTGGAGCTAAGCGGGACATGGGATTGTGGGTATGCCAGGCCTACCGCCCGGATGCAGTACACCGCGTCGTCATTTGCCCAGCCTTTGACAAATATGTTCGGAGTTCTGTTGCAAACCCATCGCAGTCTTGAACGGCCGGAAGGCTTTTTCCCCACTCAGGCCGGCCTGCATACGGAAACAGGAGACATCTTTCGCCGGAACGTTTATCGGCCGATTTTTCAGAGCGTTGAGCGGCTTTTGTTATGGCTGCACTGGCTGCAACAGGGCCGTGTTCAGATCTACATATTGTACATTGCGGTCACGATGCTGATTTTGCTCATTTGGAACCTATGATATCCCGAGATGAGACTATGAATACCACATCCTGGTTAAATCCATTGGCGGCGCTGGTCCTATCGCCATTGCTGCCTGGAATCATCAACCGAACCAAAGCGTTTTTTGCTGGTCGCCGGGGCCAGCCGTTGTTGCAGGGTTACTATGATATCGCTAAGTTGTTGCATAAGGGCGCCGTCTATAGTCGGACCACAAGCTGGATTTTTCGGGCCGGTCCTGTGGTGGGTCTGGCGGCTGTTCTGATGGCCCTGGTTCTTTTGCCTCTCGGAGGCTCCGCGGCTCCGCTCAACTTCACTGGGGATATCATTCTGCTGGCCTACCTGCTGGGCCTCATGCGTTTCTTTACCGTTATTGCCGCCCTGGATACAGGCTCAGCCTTTGAGGGGATGGGGGCCAGCCGGGAAGTGCAATTCTCCGTTTTGACGGAGCCCGCTCTCTTGCTGAGTCTAGCGGCTATGGGCAAGGCCGGGCAAATTGGTTCCGGGAGCCGAATAGAGCACCTGGATAATTTCCTATCTCTTTCTGGGATTTACTCCAACCTCTCGGCGTCGGTCTGGATGCGTAACGGCACAATCCTGCTGCTGGTCGCCGGGGCGCTGCTGATCGTTCTTCTGGCCGAGAGTCCCCGGATACCTGTCGATGACCCCAACACTCATTTGGAGCTAACGATGATCCATGAGGTTATGGTGCTTGATCACGGTGGGCCGGATTTCGCCATGATCCTGTATGGAGCGGCTCTGAAGCTTTGGGTTTTTAGCGCCCTGCTGGCAGGGGTTCTCATTCCTGTCCGGTCCGCATATTGGTGGCTGGATGCAGGGGCTGTCATAGGAGGTATATTCCTTTTGGCCGTGGTCATCGGTGTGATCGAGTCCTCCATGGCGCGACTGCGCCTGCTTCGTGTTCCGCAACTTCTGACAGGCGCAGGTGTGCTTTCCATCCTGGCGTTTGCACTGATCCTCTGGAGGTGATATGGAACTTTGGATTGATTGCCTGATCGTGTTACTTATTTTGACCAATCTGAAACTGATCAGTTCCAGCCGGTTGAGCGCGTGTATTCGGGTGGTGGCCATTCAGGGTGTTCTGCTGGGTCTGGTCCCTTTGCTGGTCGGTTCGGGAGACTTGACGTTCCGCGTCATTCTCCTTTCGATAGTCACCATGGTGGTCAAGGGTATCGTTTTCCCGTGGCTGCTTCTAAAGGCGTTGCGGTCAGCCAACGTACGCCGGGAAATGGAGCCTTTTGTCGGGTATACGACCTCTCTTCTGGTGGGTGTCGGTTTGCTGGCCCTGGCTATTTGGATGGGCCGGCAGTTACCCCTGCCCGCTCCTTCAAAATCGCCGCTGGTAGTGCCTTTGGCTCTGTTTACCATCATGATCGGCCTCTTCGCCATAGTCAGTCGACGAAAAGCCTTGACGCAGGTATTGGGGTACCTGGTGATGGAGAACGGCATCTACGCGTTTGGGCTGGCGTTTGCGCATCAGGAGCCCTTACTGGTCGAACTGGGAACCTTACTGGATGTTTTTATGGCGGTTTTTATTATGGGAATCACTATATTTCAAATCAACCGCGAGTTCGATCACATCGATACGGACCGGCTGAGCCTTCTTAAGGATTGAGAACATGATTTGGGCACTGATCTCATTACCGATTTTGGCCGGTGTGGTGGCCTTTTTTCTTAGACCCGCAGGACCACGGCGGGCCCTGTTGCTTTTAACGGCGCTTGGCCATTCCGGCTTGACGGCTCTGGCCTGGGTCCGAAGACCTGCTCCGGCTTGGGAAGGTTGGTTGCTTATAGATCCGCTGGGACTGCTTTTTTTGAGCATCACCAGTGTGCTCTTTCTGGTGGTATCCATCTACGCCCTGGGCTATTTCCATCGGGAAGATTGGGGAAGACGAGAGGATTTTCAGGAAGGCTTCCTCTTCAGCAACGCCAGGGAACCCACTTTTACGTGTTGCCTGTTGCTCTTCCTGGGGATGATGACGCTGGTCACTCTGAGCCAGCACTTTGGGCTGCTTTGGGTAGCCGTGGAGGCCACGACTCTGGCCAGTGCTCCTCTCATTTACTTCCACCGGCATTACCGTTCCTTGGAAGCCACCTGGAAATACATCATGATCTGCTCGGTGGGTATTGCTCTGGCTCTGTTGGGAAACTTTTTCCTGGCTGTTGCCTCCACCCTGGGCGGGGAAGAACATGTGCCCATGCTGCTGTCCAGTCTCATTGGCCGGGCTCCGAGCCTGCACACCCAATGGCTCAAGGCGGCCTTCCTCTTTCTACTCGTCGGCTATGGGACTAAGATGGGCCTGGCTCCGTTGCACACCTGGCTACCCGACGCTCATAGCGAATCGCCCTCTGTCATTTCCGCCTTGCTGCCAGGAGCACTGCTCAATTGCGCCTTTCTGGCTATTCCGAGGGTACAGCAGGTCACTGTCGCTGCCGGGCTGGGTGAGTTTGGTCGCAGTCTGATGCTGGTTTTCGGGCTCTTCTCGATGGTGGTGGCTGCGGCTTTTATCATCCGCCAGCTTGATTTCAAACGTATGCTGGCTTATTCGAGCATTGAGCATATGGGTATCTTGTCCCTGGCTGTCGGCCTGGGGGCTAATGCCGGATACGGCGCGGTGCTTCACGCTGTCAATCACTCCCTGACCAAAGGCATGCTTTTTCTGGTGGCCGGGAATATCCTGGCCGTGTACCGCAGCAAATCCACCACCGATATTCGTGGGATATCGCGCATTCTGCCGATTTCCGGTGCGTTATGGGTGGCCGGTTTTTTTGCCATCACCGGTTCGCCGCCCTTCGGAGCTTTTTTGAGTGAACTGGTCATTCTCAAATCTGCTCTGGATCAGGGACGAACAGTTGTGGCCGTCATATATTTATTGGCGCTCGGGATCATCTTTATCGGCATGGCGACGATCATGCTCCGCATGGTCCAGGGAGATCCGGCGGGCCTGCCGGCCGATCACCGGGATTCGGTTGTAACTGAGGGGCATCGCAGTAACTTTTCATGGTTATTCGGTGAATCCGCTCTGGCGGTTATTCCTCCCATGGCCTTGGGTGCGGCCGTGTTGATCTTGGGACTGTATATTCCGCCGGCCCTGCGACAGATCCTGGAACAGGCGGCCAGGGCCTTCGGGGGCGTCTGAAGCCTTCTGATTCCTATAATTACCTCAGTTAGATGAGTCCGCCCATGATTTAATCCACAGATTGCGCCGATTTGCACAGATTAATAAATACTAAAACACTCATCTGCGTTGATCTGAGAAATCTGCGGATTCATTTTCCTCAAGGGATGTTTTCCATCATTGTTGATCAGGAGTTCTCTTTAATGTCGGGTTTGCCTTTGACACACTTGTCTATTTCCAACGGCCAGGCTGTGGATATCCAGAACGTCCCGGTACTGGATGTGACGGAATTCCGGGAAGCTATTATCGATGCCGTGGGGCATGGGTTGAGGATTTCGGCTCTTTTCGGCCAACCGACCGATGGCGGCCGGGTACGGCTATGGGCAGTTCTGGCCTATGATTCCCAGTCCCTGCTGCTGCCGTTTTGCGCGGATCTGAGCGAGGAGCATTATCCTTCCTTAACGCCAGACTGCCCTCAAGCGCACTGGTTCGAGCGGGAAATCTTCGAGCAATGGGCAATCTACCCTAAAGGGCACCCCTGGCTCAAACCCATTCGCTTCCACGCTCCCTATCGTCAAAATGGCGAGACCAGCTTGGCTGCGGGAAACCCTGAGGTTGGAGTTACTGACTTTTTCCGAGTCGAGGGAGAGGAAGTCCACGAGGTGGCTGTGGGGCCGGTGCATGCGGGTATCATCGAACCGGGGCATTTTCGATTCCAATGCTATGGCGAGGAGGTCCTCCACCTGGAGATTTCGCTGGGCTACCAGCATCGAGGGGTGGAGCGGAATTTACCGGGCGGCCCTGACAGGCGGACGATTCACCTCATGGAAACGTTGGCCGGGGATACCACGATTGGTCACGCTGAGGCCTATTGCCAGGCGGTGGAATCCTTGTCGGGGACTCATGTTTCGGCGCGAGCGGAAATCTTACGGGGGGTGGCCCTGGAATTGGAGCGCATTGCCAATCATGTGGGTGACCTTGGAGCGTTGGCCGGCGATGTCGGATTTCTGCCCACGCTGTCTTACTGCGGACGAATCCGGGGCGATGTCCTCAACATGACGGCCCTGATTTGCGGCAATCGGTTCGGTCGAGGAATCGTTCGGCCGGGTGGGGTGGGATTCGACGTTGACCCCGCCATTGTCGATGAATTGCTGAAACGACTCGAATTGGTGGAGAAAGACCTGGCCGTGGCCGTAAACCTGCTTTGGGGAACCTCTTCCGTTATGGCCCGCTTTGAGGGAACCGGAGCGATCAGCCGTAAAACTGGCCGGGAAATCGGTCTGGTCGGGCCTGCCGCCAGGGCCTGCGGGATCGACAGGGACGTGCGCCGAGATATGCCGCTGGGGATCTTCCAATTCGCTCAGATACCGGTGTCCACCTGGGACTCGGGGGACGTTATGGCTCGCGCCCATGTCCGGTGGATGGAAATCCAAAGATCGATCGCCTTCATCCGGGAGCATATCGTTAATCTGCCGGGTGAAGAGGTGAGAACGACATTGAGTTCTTTGGCCCCAAACCGCCTGACAATTTCCCTCGTTGAGGGGTGGCGCGGCGAGATCTGCCATGTGGCCCTGACTGATGCCCAGGGAAGGTTCAGTCGGTACAAGGTCGTCGATCCTTCGTTCCATAACTGGTTCGGATTGGCCTACACCCTCAGGGGCCAGGAGATATCCGATTTTCCTCTTTGCAATAAAAGTTTTAACCTGTCGTACTGTGGTCACGATCTATGATCCAAGGTCCATTCGTTGATTGCGATGACCCCGTGGCCACAAGGGAAAGGCTCATACGCCAATGTTAGATATTCTTTTAGCCCGCCTCCAACAAAAACATCGAACGATGAAATTCCCGGACGGTCCGCCTCCCGATTTGCCCGATCGTTTCCTGGGACGCCCGGTCATCGTCAGTGACAACTGCCCTTCAGGATGCGACCAATGCCTGGAGGTTTGTCCGACTCAGGCCCTCACCCGGAAAAAAAATCTTCAAATGGACCTGGGCCGGTGCCTGTTCTGTGCCGAGTGCGCTTCTGCCTGCCCGTCCAAAAATATCCGGTTCACCCGGGACTACTGTTTAGCGGCGAGCAAGCGGGAGGATTTGCTGATAGAGGCCCATTCACAGCATTTGGCCGCACCAGTCTATGGAAAAGCTGGACATCTTTTTCGGAGGTCGTTCAAGCTGCGTCAGGTGAGCGCGGGAGGGTGCAACGCCTGTGAAGCCGACATCAACGTACTTGGCACGGTCGGGTGGGATGTGGGCCGCTTCGGGATTCAGTTCGTGGCCTCGCCCCGGCATGCCGACGGTCTGGTCATTACGGGGCCGGTGCCCGAGAATATGCGGGTGGGGCTATTAAAGACCTACGAAGCCGTGCCGGCCCCCAAGTTGGTTATTGCGGTGGGGTCGTGTGCGATTTCCGGAGGTCCTTATGCCGGCCATGCCGAGGTTCATGATGGAGCCGACAGCCTGTCGCCGGTGGACCTGTATATCCCCGGCTGTCCACCGCATCCGCTGACCATTCTTGACGGCTTGTTAAGGTTCATCGGTAAGATCAATGGATTGCAGGGAGGGGATGAAAACAACCCCTAACCATCCTTCCGAAATGAGGCGAACCGTCTTGTCGCCAATCGTGACCTTTGCCGGAAGAAAAAACCACAGCACGCTGCCAGTTCGTTGTTATCTATTCCGCTTTGCAAAATATGTTGATGTTTTTGTCAACATGCTTTTAAATGAACCTGAGTTCGACGAGTTTTATAATTAAGCAACAGAAATGTATCCGCAGATTTCTCAGATTAACGCAGAT
>JADFYC010000470.1 GCA_015233295.1 Deltaproteobacteria bacterium
TGTATATTGAGAGCTATTATACTATATAATATCATATAATACAACAAAAAAGCAGGACTAATATGGCATATTTTGGGTATGCACTAAGTTAAGAAAAAACCTCTCGAAGAGTTTTGCAAGAGGCTCAGGTTGTTTAAAATATCAGTCGGAAGGGCAAAAAGCTCGAGTGCTCCCATAGTGCTCCCAAAGAAAAAAAAGGACCTAACCTTTTGAGTTAAGTCCTTGTATTTCCTGGTGGGCCGTCGGAGGCTCGAACTCCAAACCTACTGATTAAGAGTCAGTTGCTCTACCGGTTGAGCTAACGGCCCTGATGTGGTACAACCAAGTTCGTCCCTTTTATACCTTCGATTCCGGCCTGTCAAGCAAAAATTTGACCAGGGTAGGTGTAAGCAGTTCAAGTGAGGCGAAGTGTCCCAATAAGATCAGTAAGTTTTGTGACTTCGCTGTCAGTTAAGTAGGCCGTAATTCCTTCGAGCACATCCACGGTGGCCGTGGGATTGAAAAAATTGGCCGTGCCGATCTGGATGGCGGTGGCCCCGGCGATAAAAAATTCCACCGCATCTTGCCAGGTGCTGATGCCCCCGACCCCGATCACCGGCACATCCACCGCCCTGGCCACCTGCCAGACCATCCGTAAAGCCACCGGCTTAATCGCCGGCCCAGACAAGCCTCCCGTGATGTTGGCCAGCCTGGGCCTCCGCGTGGTCAGATCAACGGCCAGGCCCAGCAGGGTGTTGATCACGGTTAAACCATCTGCCCCGGCGTCTGCCGCGGCCTTGGCCATGACCGTAATGTCGGTCACATTGGGAGTCAGCTTGACCAGCAGAGTCTTCTTTGTGACGGCTCTGACCCGGGCCGTCAACCTGGCCGTGGCCACGGGATCAGCTCCAAAAACCAGGCCTCCGGCCGCGACATTGGGGCAGGAAATATTCAGCTCGATGGCGTCTACCCCCTCCTGGTCGGAAAGCGCCGCCGCAATCTCCACATATTCGTCTTCCGTCTCACCCAGGATGTTGACTACCAGGGCTGGAACCAGATTCCGCAAGTAGGGCAGCTTGTCTCTGATAAAAGCGGTCAATCCCACATTCTGCAACCCGATGGCATTTAACATCCCGGCCGCGGTCTCCACGATCCGGGGGGGCGGATTGCCCGGCCGCGGCCTTAAGGAAATACCCTTGACGACCAGGGCGCCCAACCGATTTATATCTATAATTCCGGAATATTCTTCGCCATAGCCGAAAGTCCCGGAGGCGGTCATAACCGGGTTGGCCAACTTAAGGCGGCCCAAGTTAACAGTCAAATCCGGATGATTCATGAGTTAAATACCTCCGCGGCATCAAACACCGGACCTTCCCGGCACACCCGCAAGTAAGCCGGACCTGGGGTATCGGCTTTCCGAACAACGCAGCCTAAACACACGCCGAGGCCACAAGCCATGCCGGTTTCCAACGACACCTGGCAGGGGCGCCCGGCCACGGCGGCTAGACCGGCCACGGCCTGAAGCATGGCCCCAGGCCCGCAGCTAAACACGCGAATCGGTTCATAGGCCGCCTCCAACTGCTCTTGCACCAGGCTGGTGACCAGTCCCGGCCGTCCCAGCGATCCGTCCTCGGTGGTGAACTGGACCCTTACTCCTAACTCGGCCAATTCTTCCCGGCACAGAATGTCGGCTCGGCCCCTGCCCCCGACCAGAACGGTGACTTCATCCGGCCGGCAAAAACCGCGGCTGATCAGGTCCTGGGCCAAGAAAAAGAGCGGGGCCAGTCCCAGTCCTCCCGCCACCAACAATGCCCGCCCCGGAGCTAAGAGAAACCCCCGGCCCAAAGGACCGGTGACCGCGAGAGTCTCTCCCACGGCGGTCTTAGCCAGTATCCGGGTGCCTTGACCGACCACCCGAAACAGGATGTCGAAGCGTCCGCCCGTCACCCGATGAATGGAAAACGGCCGGGGGAGCAACGGATCAACCGCCTGGCTGACCTTGACCATAACGAACTGTCCCGGCCGGGCCGCCATGGCGATTTCCTCACCCATGAGCGAAAGATGGTAAACATCATTCGTTACCCGCCGGGCAGCCGCCACCTTAGCTTCGATATGACGGGGTGACCCGGAAGAAGGCACGGTGATACCTGGCGTTGGATTCGGATCGGTTTGGAACTGATTTTGATTTTTATCCATAAGTGCCTTATATTATATAGGTGCCTTATAAATGTAAGGTGAGTTGTTGGTAAGGACAAAAATTACGCGGCGTTTTTTGCACGCAGCGGACCTTGAATGTAAAAAATCTTTACGTTTCTTCCGGCATTCGATTTTATGTCGCGTCCCACGAAAATTGTTTATAAAATAAGCAAGAAGGGACTAATCTGAAATGAACATCAAGTAAAGTGAATCGGGATCTTTTATCATATTGCTTGCGCTGTTGCCATATTTTTTATTAAAATAGCAGCCGAATGGGCGGTCCCATCATTTGCCCTGACTTAAGAACCGGACATGGGGGCCGGAGGAATTTCCAGTAATGGCGCATCGTCTTGCAGGGATAGACCGGCCATCCGGCCAGACCAGGGCACACGGGTACCGTCTCCGGAATTATTCCAGCAGATGCCGAATTCCAGGCTTTCAGACTGGAAATGATCCGAAACAAAGCTTATCTTTAGGAGGAGGATCATGAAACATTTTTTCGCGTTGCTCGTTGTTATCATCTTCGCCTTCATCACCTCATGCTCCGGGGGAACGTCAAATGGCGGCACCCCGGCGGCCGGGACAGGGGAGGCCAAGAGCGGCGCGGTCAAGCTCTACTCCGCGGCCAAGAAAGGATATGTCATGGCAGAAAAAGTCTTTAAGAGCAAGGCAGAATGGCGGCAACTCCTCACTCCGGAACAGTACCACGTCACCCGCGAGGCCGGGACCGAACGAGCCTTCTCCGGAA
>JADFYC010000471.1 GCA_015233295.1 Deltaproteobacteria bacterium
GGGCTGTCTACCGTCAGGTTTTCCAGGGCGTCGATGAATTTCTCGGTATCCACGGCCCCGGCCTTCTGGTAAGCCTTGGCAATGAATTGGGCGGTGATGTATCCATACAAGGCCCCGACCTTTGGATAGCGATTGAAAGCAGCCCTAAATTCCTTGACGAATTCTTTGTTTTGAGGAGACTCGGGATAATAGAAATAATAGTTTGAGGTGCCCAAGACGCCTTCTGGGGCATCCAGGCCCAGTGGCATAAGGGTCGATAGTTCCGTAGCCGTGTGCATATAAAAAGGAATTTTTTGATTAAATCCGGTGGCCTTGGCTGCTTTCAAGAACGGCACGCAACTGGCTCCGCCAGTGGCCACGATCACCGCATCGGGTTTGGCGGAGAGGATGGCCGTGATGTAAGGCGTGAAATCCGGTTCCCCCACCTTCCACCAGGACTGGCCCAGCAGGGTCACGCCAGGTTTGATCTTTTTAAGGTTATCCCAGACTCCATCACCGATGGCGTGGCCGTATTCATAGTCATCGCCGGCGATCCAGTACTTGACGTAGGGCTTCTTGGCCAGGCCGATGGCTGCCGCCTTGCCGGCTAATGTCGTGCTTTCATTCATCGAAAACACATAGCGATGGCCCTTCTCTCCGGTAATCTTGGCGCTCTTGGCAAAGGTCACCAGAAACGGAACTTTTTCTTTCAGGCACAGATCGGATATGGCCAGGGCCGAAGCGCTGTTGATGGAGCCCATAAGCAGGTTAACCTTTTCCCGCATCAACAGTTCCTTGGCCGCGCTGAGACTGATATCTACCTTAAATTTATCATCTCGGGTGACGAAGGTGATTCTTTTGCCTAAAACACCTCCGGCCGGGTTGATCTTATCTGTAGCCAGTTTAAACGCATCCCGGACATCATTGGTGTAAGTACTGGGTGGTCCGGTGTAAGTATCAACGATGCCGACTTTGATCTCATCGGCGGCCAGGACTGGTGACCAGGCGGCTCCAAGGACCAAGGATAGTGCCGCAATTACAGCTAACCATAACCTATTCTTCATGCCATCTGCTCCTTTCGATAGAGGTTCTGACTAATTCAACTCGTTCTCTCGCCGCCCCAAGTTACCGCTACCGTGAAGAACCGGGCCGGCATTTCACCCCGCCTTTGTCCCCTAACGATTTTGAAGCGGCAACCCCAAAAGTATCATTACCAAGCTAGAAATAGTAGAAAAAATGCAAAGGTATGTCAAGCTTAAATCCCCAGTTGAGAGAAAAGTACAAAGCGAAGGACGCAATGAGAAAAAATGTGGGGGATGCAGGCAGTTCAAGGCTTGATGAAAGACTGGAGAATTAAGACTGCCGGATGGGAGAGTTTGTTTCATAATCAATACAGGCGACGGCCCGGGTTATCGCCGAGCCGCCGCCTAAGCGCCTACTAATTATGTTATTTCATTCTAGGTAAAGACCGTCCATAGGTTATGGTGATAAAATAGCCGCGCAACTTACGGGCCGAATAACAGTTGAATCTTCCAATTCAAGTTGCTGACGGTACCCAGAGATCCCTGCTCGGAAATGGACGTTCCGTTCATCAGGTACAACCAGACTTGCCCAGTGTTGACGTGACGACATAGAATATCGGCTTTACCGTCTCCGTTGAAATCACCAATCCCTTCAATCGTCCAGTTCAAGTCGCTGATGGTAGCCACGGGTCCATTAGAAGAAATAGCCGTTCCATTCATCAACAACATCCAAACTTGCCCAGTGTTGGCATTGCGCCACAGAATATCGGCTTTGCCGTCTCCGTTGAAATCACCGATCCCTTGAATCTTCCAATTCGAGTCAGTAACGAAACCGACTGATCCCTGTGAAACAATGGCCGTTCCATTCATAAACCATATCAAAATTTCTCCGGTGGCGGCATTGCGCCACAAAATATCGGCTTTGCCATTTCCGTCGAAGTCACCGATTCCCTGAATATTCCAATTCAAATCACTGAATAAACCAACAAAACCTTGGGAAGAGACGGCCAGGCCGTTCATCAGGAACGCCCAAACTTCCCCAGTGGCAGAATTGCGCCACAGAATATCGGCTTTGCCGTCTCCGTTGAAATCACCGATCCCTTGAATCTTCCAATTCGAGTTAGTAACGAAACCGACTGATCCCGGTGAAACAACGGCCATTCCATTCATAAACCATATCAAAATTTCTCCGGTGGCGGCATTGCACCACAAAATATCGGCTTTGCCGTCTCCGTTGACATCACCGATTCCCTGAATCTTCCAATTCGAGTCACTGACGACACCAACAGAACCTTGGAAAGAGATGGCCAGGCCATTCATCAGGTACGACCAAACCTCTCCTGTGGCAGAATTGCGCCAAAGGATATCAGCTTTGCCGTCCCCGTTAAAATCATAGTTTGTCTTGGTCGAAATAAAGGTAAACGTCCCACTACTGATCGCCGTACCTTGAGGAGTAGTCAGGCTGACGGTCCCGGTGGCCCCGGTGCCCACTATCGCCGTAATCTGGGTGGCGCTATCCACCGTGAATGATTGGGCGGCCGTACCCCCAAATGAAACAGTGGCGGCTCCGGTGAGGTTGGTGCCGGTAATGGTTACCGCCGTCCCTTTTCCGGCGATGGTCGGGGCGAAAGAAATAATCGTCGGCACCTGTTGGGGAATGGTTGTGGTCGTTGTGGTCGTGGTTGTCGTGGTGGTGGTTGTCGTGGTCGTTGTCGTGGTGGTGAGAGTGATTGTCGTCGAGGGAGTGGGTGCGTTAACTGCATTAGCAATCAATGTTACCGCTTTCTGGGCTAACGCTCTACCATTCAATGAGGCGCCGGTATTCATAGTTATCGCATTTTTAGCTAGTATAATTCCTTCCATATGTGCGGTCGTTCCAATTTCTACGCTAACACCTCCGGCAACCTGCCAGAA
>JADFYC010000472.1:0-2474 GCA_015233295.1 Deltaproteobacteria bacterium
AGCGAGAAATCTTAACGTCCTTAGTCATTCCGGATAATAGTGAGGTGATCCTTAAGTTAATGACATTGGGTTACTGGTTGCTCGTTGAAGCCCACAAGCCAACAGGCAACGAGTAACAAGTAGGCAGACCCACCGAATCAGTTCCCCTTGATTTGTCCCAGGATCAGCCGGAAGTCTTCCATGGTCGCGACCGTAACCGCCTTTTTCCGTAGCGCCTTTAGCACGGCCGGATCGTCTATCTGATTGATCAGGTCAGCCAGCGGGGAAGGAACGGCCCCAAAACGAGACTCCAGAATATCCAGGACTGACTCCCGGGCATCAGCCAATAGGCCCTGCTGGAGGCCTTCCTGCCGACCTTCCTGCCGGCCTTCCTGCCGACCTTTTTGGATTACTTTTTGAACCCAGGACTGCGTTAAACCAGGCATGGCGTCCTCCTTCATATCGCCGTAAACATCAATCACGGCTTGGTGTAAATCTTGCTCGGTGATTTTGTCCGGATTTGATTCCAGATAGTGCATCACTTTTTCGAAGTAATCGGCATATTCCGGCCACTCCAGCCGGCCCAGCAGTTCAAAAATCAATCGCAGCCGCTCTTTCAGCTCCGGGTCAAAGATTAACTTCAGCAGCAGCAAAGCCGCCCGGAGTGGGATGGCACCCTTGATATCCTCGGCTCGATACTGCACCAGATTATAAAAAAGAAAGTGAAAATCAGGCAAAAACGATTGCAACGCCGGGTGGTGCTCAACCAATTTGCCGAGTTTCTTAGCTTCCTTCCAGGTAGCAGCACCATGGTACAGCACCAGAGGGATGATCGGCGGCAGGTTATTAACGCCTTGCTCGATGAGCTGCCCCCAAATCTTGACCATGTAGCGTAACAGGTAGAAGGCGATCAATGGTTCCGGGTAGCTTTTGTGCTCAAAAAGAATGTAAACCACGGTCGGCCCGCCATCCGTGGTGTCCACCCGGTAGACCAGATCGGACAGGCGCTCCCGGAGTTCCGGATCAACGTAGGTATCCTTGCCCAGCTCCAAGGTATCCAGCTTCAACAGCCCGGCCACCTCTTCCGGCAAGTAGTTGCTCAGAAAATCCGCGGCCTCCGCCTTAACGGAAAAGATGCTTTTAAAGAAGCGGTCGTGACTACTCGTCAGCTCAGACAATCGGCCCCTCCGGAATGGTCTTGGTTTCGTTTTGGGTCTTGGGTTTCGGGTTAATGATCCGGTGTCAGGCCGCGGCTGGTTGGCGGAGCATGAACCAGATGGGCGGTCCGTCATGGGGAAGTCGGCCCTGGGTGGTCACCCGAAACCCGAATCGTTCGTAAAGGGGCAGGTTCTTGGATTTGGTGTTTTCTAAGTAGGCCGGAATTCCCTCCCGGTCACACCGGGTTAAGACTTCCTGTAAGAGCGCCGACCCGATCCCGCGACCGGCTTGGTTCGGCCGCACCCCGATGGAGTTCAGATAGAAATGGGGTTCGGCGGGATGGTGCGCGTCAAAGTATCGGGCCAGCGCCTGAAGCCGGCGGTAGCCCTGATATCCGACTTTAGACAAAAAAATCCAGAGCGTGTCTAAGGTGCCCCGCAACGGGTAGGATTTGAAGGTTACCCCCGGAGGAAGCCACATGGCCGTGCCGGATCCGTCATCCGTGACATAGACCTGATGGTGTTTCAGGAAAAAACGTCTGACCATGGAATAGTATAACCATGTTGGGAATTCAGGCCGGTTCGGACATAAGTAAGTCATCACCGGATCATCCCGGAACGCCTCCCCCAAAATTTGGGCGACTAATTCCGCATCGGCCAGGCCGGCTTTCCGGACCAGAGGCCGGGATGGGGATTGTATTGGTTCGGTCATTGATTTTCTCCTGATGAAGGCGGCCGAGCCGGCCGGGCGTTCGGGTGAAAACAGGCCAATGGCTAATCGTACCAAAATCAACCTCGTTTGTCAGGGAAAATCTTGCGGAATTCTTTTGGCACGTCCGTTCTCTTTCTGATTCTCTCTTCGCCTTAAGACAAATGTCTTGCCAAAATTATAGCTTTTGTTATATACTATTTCATTTTCCTGTTGACATAAGGTCATAATTCTGGCACCAAATTGGTGATGCGGGCTGCTTTTGCCTTCAAAGAGGAAACCCAATGAACAGCTATATAATTGTCGAAGGCCCAACCGACGTCGAACTGCTCCGTCGACTCCTTCCCGAAGATATCATTAACGGTGTCCACGTCGTCTCCGCAAACGGAAGGTCAGCCGCGGTTTCTTTGTGCCGGTCTTTACTGCTGCGGCGTCACGTTCCGGCGGTGCTGGTGGTCGATGCCGATACAACTCATGAGGCCCAAATACGTGAGCAGAAACTCCTCCTCGACGATCTGGTTAGCATGGCTGCCGGCGCCACCCCGTATCTCGTTGAGCCGATTCAACCGATTCATTTTCGGAGAAATCCTGTCCGGGCCCAAACCTGACGGACCGGCATAAATACGTAG
>JADFYC010000472.1:2494-2907 GCA_015233295.1 Deltaproteobacteria bacterium
TTGGCCCTAATCTGCGCAACTCGGTGCAATAATCAATCAATTTAGAGACTAAAGGAGATGACCATGTTTCTGATAAAGACCGTTGCCGAAGACCAGGCCGAAGGCAAGATTAAGGAAGCCTACAGCATGTTCCCCAGCCCGCTCCCGGTCCCGGCCCCGCTGAAACTGTTGAGCGCCAGCCCGGCCTTGTTCGAGCGGCAGGTAGGACTTATACAGTATTATATGGGGCATAAGACCTTGAGTTTTCCGCTCTTGACCGCCATCCGCTTCATCAGCTCCGACGAGTGCGGACATGAATTCTGCTTAGACTTCAACCGGAAGTTGCTTATGCAGGCCGGAATGAGCGCCGAAGACCTCGAGGCCATGAAGGCGGACCCGGCCACAGCCCCGCTGGAGGACAAGGAGCGGTCCAT
>JADFYC010000473.1 GCA_015233295.1 Deltaproteobacteria bacterium
TAGTTCTCGTGTTTCTCCCCTGATCTCATTAACCAACTTGAGCAGATCCACAGGGCCCAATTGCGGTTGATACTGCCCCGTTTCCATCTTATAGAGATCGAGCGTGCTGTTGATCATATCCAACATTCTATACCCAGTCTCCTCCAACATTTGGAGAAGTTCGATTTGCTCAGGGGTCAGGTTGGTTTGTTCCTTAAGAATCACACTGGGAACACTGATCACCGCGCTCAACGGGGTCTTCAGGTCATGACGGGTTATTCTTTCCACTTCTTCTTTGATCCGAATATGTTCTTTTAACAACTCATTTTGTTTCTCCAGGTCTTGCTGAGACAATTTCAACTCCAGGTGTGTCTTCACCCTGGCCGTGACGGTAGCCGGTCTGAAAGGTTTGGTGATATAGTCCACCGACCCTAACTCAAAACCCTTAGCTTCATCATCTTCTCCCTGGAGCGCCGTCACAAAGATTATCGGAATATTCCTGGTCTTGTTGTCTGCCTTCAGCTTCCGGCAAACTTCATATCCGTCCATACCGGGCATCATAATATCGAGCAAAATGAGGTCAGGGGGAGCCATTGCGACGGTCTCAAGGGCGCCTGGACCATCCATGGCCACCCTGACCTCATAGTCATCCCCTAAAATATCAACCAAAATGTCCACGTTGGTTTCGGTGTCATCGACCACCAATACGCTGCATTTAGACAAATCTCTCATGGCTCGGGCGCTCCAATGCGGATAAGGTTGATCATTCAGACAGGGCCTGTCGTTCTAGTTCGCACTCGGCAAATTCAAGGGCGATTTGTCTAAACTTTTAAGTAAGTTCCATGAATGCTGCGACGATCTCAGGGTCGAAATGTTTTCCTTGACCCTCCTTGATGATAGCCACGGCTTTACTATGAGGAAGTGGCGTCTTGTAAACTCGTTTACTAATCAGCGCGTCATAGACGTCGGCCAAGGTCATTAACCGGCCCGAGATGGGTATGTCTTCACCCTTTAATCCCTGCGGATACCCCGAACCGTCCCATTTTTCCGGGGGGGTATCGGGCCAGGGAACTGTGTGACCTTAGCAACATCCATCAAATTATGCAAATATAAAATTATCTGTAATATATACTACTCCAACTTAGGTTATGCTATGCATGATCGTTGCAAATAATCAGTATTATAAGTACAAACAATATGTTATATATGGTTCATCCGACTAAAGCGTACTTGGCCTTATGAATTGCCGTGATTTTAAGTTTGAAAAATTGGGTATTCCTGAAGCCGTAGGCCTGTCACTTCATCGTCGCTATTTTGTCGTTCGTCACTTCTCGCAGCACGTAGAGATGGGACGGTCGGGGATGCTAACATTCCAGAACGGTGGGTACCTGAGAACCCAGGGCAAACGCATGAAATTTTATGTACGGAGTACCTTTAATATGATTTTGGCCACAAATAAAAATTGATCACCATGACCTCCGCATCCATACAACTTTAGTATCGGCCTATTCTGCGGACAGGCGACGGTGCATCTCGGCCCAGTCGGTCTTGGCCAGGTCCACAATGTGCTTTCCGCGGTCGAACTCCAGTTGCATTCCCTCCCAATTAGGGCGGCCGATGATCTTTTGCATCATCAGTCCGTCATCATCAAACCACCGCGGCAGCAGGCCGCCCAAGAAATAGCCGCGTTGCCGAAGATGATCCGCGGCGGTGGCCACCCAGGGCCACGATAGCTTCAGCCATATCTGGATGACCACGACGCCCCGGCCGCGGACGGCAGCCTCTTCCTGGTCGATGGCCGCGGCAAAATCCTGACCAGCGTCATGGACAGCCAGGCGGGCCACCTGGGCGAAGTCAAAGACCTGGGTGACTATTCGAGTCGCGACCTGGGCAGGTAATCCCTCGTGGGATGGAAGTAACTCACGCTTGTCGTCCAGGCCGCTATAGATATACTCGAAAGCCTCCTGATAGACCGGAGGCAGATAAACGGTGTGCGGCCGGGGAATCAAGGTCACGAAATCAACCAGGTTCGACACCCGACCGGTGGCCGATCCTTCCTTCGCATAGGCTGAAGCCGGCATCAGGTCCACCTCGACGGCCTGGGTTATCCAGCCCACGGTCCGGCATGCCTTCTGAGAGAAGACGTGATTGAGCACCGGCTCCCCGTAAATTCCGGCGATCCCAAACTTCTTGGCTCCAACCTCCTGGCCGTGGACGATCATTTGGGTAAAAATACCCTGGCCCCCGCGGTATCCGGGCGCGACCACCCCCGAACCTGATTCTCGGATGACATCAGAGGCGGAACTGCAAAACAAGGCGTTGTGGCCAACAATATCGCCTTTGGGCGTTCGGGCCACCGAAGAGATAGTCCGGCCCGCGGCATTTTCCGCTGTCAGAAGATCGGGATCAATATATGTCTTGATCGGGTAGTCTTTCCCATAGACCATGAGGAAAAGCCGGACCACTCCCGCGGCGTCTTCCGGACGAAAAAGATCAACCTCCCAGCTCTGCCCTGGTTCAATCACATGCTCCGGTGAAACCATTTCCACGAGTATCTCCTCAACTAAATATTTATGGTTAACAGTCTCTTGGGTCCGGTTAGGTGTTGTGAACGGAGTGTTAATATGCGGCGTTGGTTTGGTTGAATTTAACTTGCAGAGGATATTGTATGAATAGACAGTTGTGATCCGGGATGTTGCTTTATTAGAATAAGTACCTTAATAATCTGAAAGAGGCTTAAATCGAACTGAACCAGCAGCTTTAATCGTCAAATGAGCCGCTGCCGGGCCACAGCCCAGTCTGCCTTGGCCAGGTCCACAATTCGCTTTCCGCGGTCAAATTCCAGTTGCATTCCCTCCCAATTAGGGCGGCCAATGATCTTTTGCATCAGCAGACCGTCATCATCAAACCACCGCGGCAACAGACC